>CAIKZJ010000410.1 GCA_903831845.1 uncultured Ignavibacteriota bacterium | reverse complement strand
GGGCTGTAGTCAAGCGCGGATTTGAATTCTCTGGCGGCATTCTCAACTTCGGAAAGTTTCAGGTGCGATTTACCCTTCTTTATGTGCAGTCTGGAAATGTCTGCAGCGGGTAATTTGTTCATGACGGCGATGTCAACGGCGTTGCCGTAACAATCGGCGGCTTTTTTATAGTCTTTTAATGCAGAATAGCAACCTGCCTTAATCTCGTATATATTTTCGTTGTTAGGTTGGTGACTTATGAGTTTGTCACAGAGCTCGATAGCAAGACCATAATTTTTGTTTTCAATTTCCTTAAGAATATTTTCCACGAGGTCGCTCATATGTGTATTTTGCAAAAAGTTAGTTATTAATTAATTAAAGAAAAAGGTCGAAATTCCTTTAAGAATTTAAAAAATAAACATAGTTTTACTCCTGTTGTTTATAAACCTTTATTATAATTGCCGGACAGAAAAATAATATTTTCTCTTGCGGGTCCTGCCGTACTGCAGACGGTCGTCAGGTCGTTATTCGTGATTGTCGACGCGTTCTGGGTGGGAAAGACAGGAAGCCTGCCTCTTGCTGCGCTCACGTCTGCCGCATTTTTAGTCTGGGGATTTCTTGCGCTCGGCGAAAAAATTGCCGTAGGCACTAACTCGCTTGTGTCACAGGCGACGGGCGCCGGCAACAGGGAACTTGCGGCAAGGATTTCGGCATACAACATTGTAAACACTTTACTTTTCACCGTGCTGTTGAGCCTGGTTCTTATTCCGACGCTTCCGCTGCTCTATATGTTTATGAACATAAGCGGCGAGCAGGAGTTTTTGTGCAACAGGTACCTTGTAACGCTTCTGGCAGGTTTTCCCTGCATAACTCTTCTGTCGACGGCGGCGGCTGTATTCAGGGGATACGGCGACACAAAGACGCCTTTTCTGTTATTCCTTATGGGAGTAACGCTTAACTTTTTTCTGGCGCCCTTGTTCATTTTCGGTTACTCGGTTATTCCGTCGATGGGTATTTCCGGCGCGGCGCTCTCCACGCTGACGGCTTTTCTTTCTGCATTTCTGCTCGGACTTTTTATCCTTAGAAGGCGCGGCCTCATCGACAGAATTTTTAATTACAGATTCGACGCAGGGATTATAAAGGAAACGCTTAGAATAGGACTTCCGATAGCGCTCAACGGCGTAGGGTTTTCCCTAATCTATGTTTTCGTGTCAAGGTTCGTTATCGATTACGGACCGGATGCAATTGCCGCGCTTGGTATCGGGCACAGGTCGGAGTCACTGGCATATCAGATAACCGTCGGATTTTCTCTCGCGAGCACCGTTCTTGTCGGGCAGAACATCGGCGCGGGCAATCCGCGGCGCGCGGAAATTCTTGCATGGAAAATTCTCGGATACGCCGGCGTAATAATGCTTGTATACGGCGGATTGATGTTTTTCTTCTCCGAAGAATTCGCAAGGTTTTTCATCAGCGACGCGAAAGTGATTAGCATAGCTTCTTTGTACAATAAGATTGCGGCTTCCGTTCTTGTGTTTTCTGCGGCGGAAGTGATACTGTCCGGAGCTTTTTCGGGCGCGGGTGATTCGCTACCTCCGGCCGTTATAGGGCTTCCCGTGAATTTTCTGAGAATACCGCTGGCCGCATTGTTTTCTTCTTTGTGGGGGCTGACCGGAATTTGGATAGCAATATGCTCGACCGTTGTAGTAAAGGGAATAATAATGTCAGTATGGTTCCGTGAAGGCCGCTGGAAAAAAAGGAAATTCAGTCTGAAATAAAAAAAGCCGTCCGGAGACGGCTTTTTTAATGAGTGAAAAAATTTTAATAGTCCATGTTAGGGTCTATATCGCATTTAATTGTCAGCACTTTCTGCGGGTTCTGGGGATCGTTGGAATAAACAATGATTGTTTTTTCCTGATGTCCTTCTCTGCCCTGTGTGCTGAAGTTGACCTTTATCTCGCCGCTTTCGTTTTTCGCGTAATCCGACTTTTCGCCGACAGTAGCGCCCGTGCATCCGCATGATGTCTGCACTCTTTCTATATTAAGCGTGGAGTTGCCCTTGTTCGTGAACTTGAAATTGTACTGAAGTTCCGGTCCTCTCGGCACTTTACCGAAATCGTGGCTGTCTTCCTTGAATACGATTTTAGGCGCTTTGAGCGAAGCGGTGAGTTTGGAATTGTTCACAACGAGGAACAAAACCGCGAATATAACCGCGATGCCTACTATGAAATAAGATGTTTTACCTGTTTTTGAGTTTAAAAAACTGCTCATAAAAAATATCTCCTTTAAAAATTAAACTTGTTCTGCTGCCGTTACGGTTCCCTCATCTTTCGGTTTTTCCGAGAACACGTACAAAATTAAAGTGCCGGCCAGCATAAGAAAATCCTGAATTATCCTGAACAGAATATCGCCTTTTGAAGATGTTTCTTCAAGGGAAAAACAACCGCAGCTTATGTCGAGTCCGCGGGCATACGCTGAAATAAGAGCAACCAGAAAAATAACGAGGGAGACTGAAGCTATAAGGGAGGTGCTTTTCTTAAAAATGCCGAAAATAAGCAGAATTCCAGTGAAAAACTCAACCCAGGGCATGATAATGGCTTGAAGGTTGACTAAATAAACAGGAAGCATATCGTATCTTAATATCGCTTTTGCGAAATCGGCTGGATGGAATAGTTTTGCGAAGGACGCATAAATGAACGTCGCGCCCAGTACCACCCTTAGGACAAGCTGAAAATACCTGTTATACATTAACTGTTTCATTTAACGCTCCTCTCGACGGGATATCCTGAATTTTCCCACTCCTTAATGCCGCCTTTGTAAATGCTGACATTATTATAACCCAGTTTTGCGATTTCATACGCCAGGTCGATGCTCACTTCGCATGTGCCGCCGTTGCAGTAAACCACTATGATCCCGCTTTTCCCGAACTTTTTCATAATTTCTGTTTTTTCGGGAACGGATTTCTGATAAAAATCCATATAGGATATATTTACCGCTCCCTTAACGTGTACCGTATCGAAT
>CAIKZJ010000409.1 GCA_903831845.1 uncultured Ignavibacteriota bacterium | reverse complement strand
TTTTTCCCACAAATTATTTCCATTTGCGTATCTTCCACTCAGCATTTTCAGCACTTCTTTCTCGCCTGTCGTTTTATAAGCGTCAAGCTCTTTTCTCTTTTTCCGTATCCATTTTCCGTTACTGCATATCCAGAAGTATGCTTTAATGATTCCCGCCACAGAATATTTTCCGGAGAACAGTGAATAAAGAATTTTCAGTTTCAGGTTCAGGAGAAGCAGAAACATATATTTAATCCTGAATCCTGCGGAAAAGAAAATCAGGAAATTCAGTATCCTGTTTCTTTCCTGATAAAATGTTATAAATGAATTTCTGTATTTCTTTGTTGTCGCTCCTCCCTTGTGCCGGACAACAGAAGTAGACGTATGAACAATTTTATATCCCGCGAACTTGACTTTAAAAGAAAGATAAGTGTCCTCCGAATACGCAAAATACTCTTCCGGGAACAGCCCGCCGAGCCGGTCAGCAAGCTCTTTTCTAATGATAAGCGAACACCCGCCGGCAAGGAATATTTCACCGGTACCGTCTTCGCCGATATCGAACACTTCCATAATGTTATGCCCGAGAAGATTGACTGTTCCGTTCCTCTTGTAATACTTCAGCGGAATACCTTCCGTGATAACGAGAGACTGCGCCATGCCTGTCCGGGCGTCTTTATTAAGAGCGGCAACGAGCTCCGCTAGCCAGCCGTTTTCAGTCACTGTGTCGTTATTCAGAAGTACGATATACTCGCCTTCCGCATGGCAGTAAGCCGCGTTGTTTCCGCCGGCGAAACCAAGGTTGATGTCAGATGTTATTATCTTAATTCTATTATCGTCATAATGACTTTTAATAAAATCAACGCTTCCGTCGGAAGAAGCGTTATCGAACAGTATAATTTCGAACTCTGGATAAACCTGCGCCAGCACGGAATCCAGGCAGTCTTTGAGATACTGCCTGCCGTTATAATTCAGGATCAATATGGAAACTTTTCCGGGCGTCATTTAAACATTCCGGTAATGTAACGGGCGGATACTTTTTTATTTTTCATTATTTCTTTTCTCTTCCTGAGAGTGGAAGGTAATTCTCCAAGCCCCCTGAAATACCCCCGCAATGCCGATGTGAAAACTCCTTTCGGGTAGAAAAACAGAAACCGGAAATATCTGGAAAGTCTCGCGGCAAGAAAAAGCGGCGAATGAAGGAGATAAACCGAAAGCGGATAGTTCTTCAGCCTTAATGCAATCAGGTTCTTTTCGGAAAACTCCACAACCAGTCCCTTAATTTTTCCCGACGTGTCACCGCGCTTGTGATAGCAGACGCATAAAGGATTATAGTAGCACTTATATCCGTAAAGCTGGAGACGAAAACCGAAATCGACGTCCTCGAGATAAGCAAAAAAATCCTCGTCGAATTTTCCAGCGGCGGCGAACACCGTTTTTTTGTAGAACGCCGCGCCGGCGCATGCGCTGAAAATGTATTCCGGCTTGTCGTAACGGCCTGTATCTGTTTCTTCTGAACCCCTCGGCCAGGGTGAGCCGCCGTTCGAGCGAAGGAAATCTCCCGTATCGTCAATCACATCCCTCCTGTAAAAATTCATCATCTTAACGGCTATGCTTCCGATATCGTCTGAAACGGCGAACGAGGAAATACCGCGCGAAAGAAAATCTTTGTCGAGTTCGATGTCGTTGTTAAGAAGAAGCACGTATTCTGAATCTGCCATGCCGAGAGAACAGTCGATGCCGGCGTTAACCGCGCGCGCGAATCCGTGATTTTCAGGATTACGGACCACTGTGTATTCAGGATAAGTTTGATTTACGAAATCGGCGGAACCGTCTGTCGAAGCGTTGTCCACGACTATTACCCTGTAATCCCTATACGACTGGCTTTTAATCGACCCGAGCACCATTTTCAGGTTTTCGAGACCGTTATAGGTTGGAATCACTATGTCAATTATTTTTCCCATCAGAATATTTTCGCGCAAATTTCTTTTTCGGCTGCCGAATAAACACGCCTCTTTTTAATCATGCGGGGTATCCCCGGAATTCCTCTTAAAAGCCCCCCGAACGAATAGAACGCCTCTTTTAAAAGCTGGTTCTTCAGAAGATGATAATATCTCCTGATTTCGCCCGAAACGAACAAAGGAAATTTCCTGAATATAAATCCCGCCGTATAATTTTTTATCCACAGGAAAATAAGGTTACGGCTGCACATTTCTGTGTCATAGTACCTGACCTTACCGTAAGAGCCGCCTCGTTTATGGTAGCATACCGCGTCGCCTGCAAAACCGCATTCGTATCCGGAGAGTTTTATCCTCAAAGCCATATCAACATCCTCATAATATGCTATAAAATCTTCATCAAATAAACCGATTTTTTCGAATACTTCCGTTTTATACATTCCAGCGCCCGCGCAGCATCCGGTTATTCCTGCGCCGTATTTCTTGTTTTCTTCATACCTGCTGCCGTGCCCTGAAGCGAATGGATGCCCGTATCTGTTCAAGGATATTCCGCAGTCGTCTATGACCGACCTGTCGTAATAGTTCATCATCCTGCACGCGCAGGAATATACTTTGGCGTTATCAAATCCTTTGAGAAAGTTCTCGATGAAAAACCTGTCGCAGACAACGTCGTTGTTGAGCAGCAATATCTTCTCCGGACGGGAATTACCGAGCGCGCGCTTAATACCTTCGTTTACGGCTCTTGCAAATCCGTAATTCCTGCCCAGTTCGACCACGTCTGCGGACGGAAAATATTTTCTTATATAATCAACCGACATGTCCTCCGAGCCGTTGTCCACAACGGTTATGCTGAACCCCGTATACGACTGTTCAGCAAGAGAGCCGAGGCATTCGGCGAGATGCTCCATGCCGTTATAGTTCGGTATTATTACGGATACCCGGCTGTCCATTCAGGAATTAATATTTTTTAGAATGTAACGGTGGACTTTTATAACGTTCGCATCCGACACGCCGAAAGGTTTCTTTATATATTCAATAAATAATTTAATGATCGAATTAGCGAAAACCGAGAAGGACAGGAGCAGGAAAGGAATTTTCCCG
>CAIKZJ010000408.1 GCA_903831845.1 uncultured Ignavibacteriota bacterium | reverse complement strand
GGTTTGTCAAAAGCATGGCTGTTACGTTTTTAAATTCAGTTCCTGTGCTTAACTTATTATTCAAGAATGGAATATGGTTATATGGCATAACGAATAAATGAACATGTTTTTTACTCTAAATTTTCATACCAACTATTTAAACTATTAATCAATTAACTTTTATAAACCCAGAATAGGTTTTGTGATATTAGGCCCTCCGATTATCGGCGGAGCCGAGATAAGATACGCGAATCTCTATTCCTATCTCAAGAGTAACGGAGCCGATGTTCGCTTATTTATAAACAAGTCCAGGTTTGGATTGCTGAAAGAATCCGGTATACTGGACGGAAACGATGCCAATATTGAGATAACTGAATATTTCGGAGACTCCACGGTACCGGCCGATAACATAAAAACTCCGCAGAACGAGACAAAGATTAAAAAAAATCCTTTCTTTCTCAGGAGACTGATAAGTTCGGTATCTTTGCATATGAAATTCCTTGCCGTATTTTTTAAGATATTGAAATGGCAGAGGAAAAACAAAATCAACCTTATAATGGCCGTCTTCCAGGGAGTCTTTGCGATAACGCCGTATTACTATCAGAAAAAAGTAAAAACTGTCATATCTTACAACGATTCGGAACACAACCTTATTAACAACCGGGGTCTCAACTGGTGTCTCGGATACAGGCTCGGTCTGAAGAAAGCAGATGCAGTTGATATATTAAGCAACGACCTTCTGAATGATCTGAAATTGGCGGGTTATGGGGCGGAAATGAGGGCGCATGTTTCACCTTGCAGCTTTATTGATTATGAAAGATTCAGACCTGCTGCCGAAAAGGAAAACATCGTTATATTCTGCGGAAGGCTGATAATGTATAAGAATCCCCTTCTGTTTGTAGAAGCCGTCGGTATGCTGAAAGAAGAATTACCGGATTATTATTATTATATGATAGGAAAAGGACCTATGTATACTGAGATTTCTGAAAGTATAAAAAAACTCGGACTCGAAAATTCCATTACAGTAAAGTATGACCCACATCCCGAAAAATATCTTTCGCGCTCAAAAATATTTGTATCGCTTCAGGAAACAAACAATTACCCGAGTCAGAGTCTGCTGGAGGCAATCGCATGCGGGAATGCCGTGATAGCGACGGATGTAGGTGAAACCCGCAGGATACTTGATGGCGAAAAAGGCATCCTGATAAAAAAAGACGCCGTAGAGTTGAAGAATGCTGTTTTAAAGCTGGCTAAAAACGAAAATGAAAGAAAGGATAAAGCACGAAACGCTTACGATTTTATTTTATCAAATCATAACATACAAAAATACTCCGCCTATATAACCGGCTTATTTGAAAAAACATTAAATACACCTTAATGCTGCTGAAACTTCTCATATCCGCCGTAATAATAGCCTTCATTATTATATCAATTTTGAAGCCGAAAATTGCTTTCATGATGTCAATTTTTTTTCTTTTTAACGGATTTGGTTTCCTGAGCTGGCTTTTCAACGAATTCGGATACTCTAAGAGCATCGATTACGCGTATATTATGGCAGTACTTTCAATCGTTTCATCGGGACTGCGCAAGGATAAAGAATATTTCCAAAAAAACAATATTCTGCTTACAGTTATTGTATTTTTTACTATATACCTCATATTTCAGTTTTTCTACACTGTTCTAAGATACGATCAGAGCACTTATCTGACATTCGCCACAGGAAGACAGTATATCGGATTCCTGTTTTTTCTACCTACCATTTTATTTCTTAATCTTGAAGACGTAAATGTTAAACGATATATGGGTTTTATTTTCGTAACGGGAATTGCCGGCTCGGTCTTATATATTGTATATAACTTTTTCGACATTGTTTTTCTCGATTTTATGTTTAAGACTCAATATCAGGACATAGGTTACGGAGTACAATCGACATATATTATTAAAAGAGTATACGGAGGAATGGATTATCCAATTTACATGATTGAAGGAACTCTGTTTGCTTATCTGCTGGAGAATCAGATAAAGAAGTATAAATTTTTCTATTGGTCAATGTTCGCTCTTTTTGTTTTTTCCGTTCTGATAACCTACGGACGAGGCACTATAATGGGAATGGCTGTTGTAATAGCTATTGTCGCCATTTTCAACAGGATAAAAATTTATAAAAAACTTGTATTTGTTCTTATTGCTTTCATTTTCACTCTTATCACAATAACACTTTTCAGTTACAAGATATACGACGATCCGAACTATCTTACTGACACATTCATCTCGAGGATACTGCAGGCAGAAACTGATATCAGGTCAAACGAAGGAACGTATAAACTACGTTCAGATCTTGTGGCTGACAGGTGGAGGCTTGTCGAAGATAACCCAGTAATAGGCGCGGGCATGGTTCATCCGGCTTCCGGTCTTTACAGGGAACTTGACGGGATAATCGGCTCCGGACACAACGGATATATACAGATTCTCGCTCAGTTCGGATATACGGGAATGGTTTTCCTTGTTATAATCACTGCTTTGATTTTTTATTATGCGTATCGACTGACAAGATTGAATGCGCCTTTTCATTTCAGGGCTATAGCTCAGGGCACGATGGGTTATGTCGTAGCAGGATATTTTAATATGATGTCAGCATCAAGTTTTATATCCGCACAATCAATTTGTACAATGGGAATTCTAATAGGTATGATATACTATTGTCATCAGAACTACGGAGAAGCGGCAACGGACCAGGATCAATATTCAGAACAACAGAATTTATACTCCTGATATCAAGTATGATGAACAATGCGACTGAACTTTCGGTAATAATAGTTAATCATAACGGCGGCAAGGTACTTTCAGATTGCGTATCCTCTGTACTGAATCATTTTAATGGTTTCAAATTTGAAGTATTAGTTTACGACAATAATTCTTCAGACGACAGTTTGAGCCTGCTTCCCGGAGACAAAAGAATTTCGGTACTTGAAGGAAGAACAAATCTGGGATTCGGGAGTGCAAACAACGCGGCGTTTAAAGAATCGGCAGGACGGTACATTCTGCTGCTTAACAACGACGCTCGTTTTATTGACGCGTCATTTAATCTGATATTTGATTATATAAAGGAAAATGCGGGAATTGTTGCTTCATGTAAAATTTTAAATCCGGGGAACGACCCCGAATCATCTGCGGGCTTCCTGCCGTCCGTGAATTCTGAAGTTTTGAACTGGGGCCTGAACAAAATTAAATTTTTCAGACTTCCTTTTTCGAGAACGCATTTCATAGAAACATGGAAGAAAAATGAAATAGTATTTCCAGAAAGGATTACAGGATGCTTCATGCTTATGGAAAGACGTGTTTTCGGGAAACTAAACGGGTTCGACGAAAACTTTTTTATGTATTATGAAGACAGCGATTTCTGCAAGAGGGCTGCAGAGGAAGGTTTCAGAATAGTTTATTTCCCTTCTACGACAATCGAACATCTTAAAGGACATTCCAGACACTCACTTGATGCATACAAAACCCTAGAGTATTCCTTCGAAAGCTGCCGTTATTACATAGCCAAGCATTTCGGCAGGCACGCGCTTGATAAATTCGACCGGCGGGTCAGATTTTTATGGAATATCGTGCTTGTTATTTTACAAACGATAAACGTATTGGCTCTGACATCATTTAAGAAAATCCGCGATAAAATATCTCTGGTCAAGATAATGAAAAATTTCAGTTTAAATGGAGCCGAACGGTAAGAGACGGGAAAAGGTTCTGCTGATATCAGCCGCAGGCGTCGGGGACTGGTTTATAGCTTTGCCGCTGCAGAGGATACTTGCCGAAAACACAGACTTCACTCTTTTGTGCATGGACAATGTATATCCTTTCGCAAAAGTACAGAAATGGTTACCGCAAATATGGGAGTATAAAATCTCAGAAATGCAGGGTTACAGTCTTTTTACAAGAATTATCAACTTCATTTTTATCCTCGGGAAAATATACTTTAAAGGCATCGATACTATTATACTTCCTGTTTCCGTAGGCGGAAGCATCGGGATAAGAAGCTTATTGAGATTTTCTTTCTCCGTAAAGAAGAAGATAGGGTTTGATTATCCCGGATTGTCCGGGTTGCTGACGGATGTGATACCCCTTGACGGCGCAAAAAAAGATTCGGAGCTGAATTCCGAAATTCTGAAGCTGACGGGTCATAAAGGTAAATCCGGCGGCGCATCTTTCAGGATACCTGAGGAATTGCTTGATGAAGCGCGGGTGTATTCGGACAAAACATTCGGCGGCAATAAATTCATCGTTTTTCATCCTTACGCTAATTTAACGAAAGGAAAAAGGGAGAGATGGCTGAAAGATGATGCATATAAAAAACTGCTCGGAGAATTCATACTTGATAACCCCGGAACAGGAATATTTCTTGTCGGTTCGCATGCATACGGAGAAAAACTTAAGAGTCTGGCTGAAACTGATCCGGAGAATATAAAGGTTGTCCCGTTCGACAAGGGTCTACTCTTTGTTGCCGGGCTGATACACTTTTCATCACTTGTTCTCTGTGTTGACGGGGGTATAATGCATATTTCCGCATCAATGGGAAAAAAGATAGTTTCAATATGGGGTCCGACTCCTCTTCGCAGAACTTATGAATCGGAAATATGGAAATTGATCCGACACCCAATGCCCTGCCATCCCTGCTGGGACAACGAGATGCTTCATAAATGCGGGCATCTGGACTGTCTTCATAAGATAAATCCTGATGAGATCGTAAAAGCCGTGAACGAATTACTAAACATTGAATAATTTGGAATTCTGGGCAATAACAAATATTTCATTAAATTCTGTAGAGAATGTTTATTTCACCGGGAACGGGTTTAACGTATACATTCAGGGCAACTTTAACGAAATAAGAGCGGACGGGAAACATTTTTTCACCGAGGGATATATTGTTCCTTCGGCAGCCTCGGGAATCAAAGACAGGAAATCTCTCGATAATTTCATTACAGTCAACATAAAAAACGGGAGTGCGGATAATATAATAAAGTCGGTAAAGGGAATGCACAACATACTTTTTTTCTGCAAGGAAGGTTTCACTTTAGCCAATGACAACGCCGGTATGATGAAGTTCTTTGTATACTCAAAGAACGGAGATTTCATATTGTCGAACAGTCTGAAAGTCATCACCGATAATATTAATGCCGAACCTGATTATGATATTGCCGCATTATACTGCTTAATGGAGCATAATCCTCCAGGATACACAATTTTCAGGGATATCGGAGTCAGTATGCCTGGAAGCGAAATCAGTTTTTTAGAAGGAAGCCTTGTATTTAAGAAAAACAACACAGCCGGTACGCTGACATCGCAGCAGGTTAAAGAAAAGAGCATTGAAGAAATGTCAGTACTGTTCCGGGATTACATAAAATCTTACACTGACTTTCTAACGCCCAAGCGCATTTTACTGACGATAACAGGCGGAAATGATTCACGAATGGTTCTGGCGGCACTGCTGGACTTAAGCATCGAGCCTGATTTATTTTCATTCGGCAATCCTGATTCTTATGATTGCGTTGTTTCGAAGAAGATCGCTGAAGAAACAGGGCTAAGTTACAATAATTATTATGTCAGCGACCCCTCTGAAGAATGGCTGGAATGTTATGCCGGTAAAATAGTCATGTCCGGAAACTCCCTTATAAACATTCACAGGGCGCACAGGCTTTTTGCTGCCGAAATGGAAAAATCGAATAATCCTTTGAATGATTTAATAATGACGGGACTTATGGGCGGCGATTATATCAGAGGAATTAATTTTGACGATTACATTACACCTGCAATTATACGGCTGTGGTGGGCCGGCAAAAGCGACAAGCTCGGATTAATCAGAAAAACTCTTACGGAGAAATACATAAATCCCGACAAGGTAGACTTAAACAGGATTTACGATATACTTTCGTCATTTTCATTCATTCAGGAACAGAATCCGAAAGAGAGAGAAGTACTGCTGAATACAGATTTCATAGCACCGATACACGATTTCCAGGACACAAAATTATTCTTCGACAATTTCGGCAAGGCAGTAAACATTTTCATGGATTCAGACTTTTTAAAAGCCATATTCGGAACCAGGCACAACATGATGCACAAGAACCACGTGTCAAATAATTTTTTTGTCAGGCTGAAAGATCCTGAATTAGCATGCGGTATCATTGACAGACTTTGCCCGGCATTAAGCAGAATAGAATTCGCAAAGAATTACTCCCCTTCCGAGTTTTTAGGCAATAAGGCTGTTTACGCCTCCAAACGTATTATTAGGAAATACACAGGGAAAAAGTATCCTGCAAATTTCCCTTACCTAGGCTGGTATGTTCCTTTCGTAATGAAAGAGCTTGAGCGTCTTAGTCCGTCTCTCGGGAATATTCTCATGCATTCGAAGATGATGTCGGATTTTAACAATTCAAGTCATGGAACGACTGAAAAATACTGGCATAAATTCACAAACATAATAAACCTGAGCAGAAATATAGATTTTTTTACCAGTTAATTTCCCAATGTTAAAACGAAACCTTAAATTCGCTATACTGAAGAACGAGATCGAGACACCCGCCAAATGGTGGATTGAAGCCTGCAATGAGCTCGGTGTGGAATACGATATTGTGAACTTTAATCATTTTGACTGGCTGGAGGCGTGCACTGCGAAGGAATACGACTGTTATCTTTGCTGTCCTTCCGGTACCACATCATTATTTAAGAAACTTCAGGATGAGCGTTTATATATACTATCTGAAGAACTCGGGAAATTTATATACCCGTCGCTTAACGAGGTTTTACTGCATGAGAATAAGAAATACACCTATTATTGGCTCAAAGCAAACAGCCTTCCACATTTAAAAACCGGAGTATATTACAAGAAAAAGGAAGCGCTGGAAGCACTGTCGGAAGCTACGATACCGGTCGTAATGAAGACCTCTCTCGGCTCAACTGCATCCGGGGTGTTTATTTTCAGCAACAAAACTGCTGCAAGGAAAAAAATTTCCAAAGCTTTTTCAAAAGGCATTAAAAGAAGAATCGGGCCAAACATGAGGCTGGGACATATTTTCAGAAGATTCTGGAGAGTTATCAGGGATAAAGAAGCGATCAGGAACAAACTGATGATGTACAATTACGATTTTTCAGATGCGCAAAGAGGCTTTGTGATCATGCAGGAATATATAAAGCATGAGTTTGAATGGCGCAGTGTTAAGATAGGCGATTCATACTTTGCATATAAAAAGATGAAGAAGGGTGATTTCTGCAGCGGTGTAAAAATGTTCGAATACGGAGAAATTCCGGAGTCCCTTCTGAATTTTACGGAGAAAATATGCGATATCGGAAAATTCAACTCTATGAGCATTGACAGTTTTGAAACGGAAGACGGGAAATATATCATAAACGAATTGCAGACTGTTTTCGGACACGAGAATCCGTATCTTACAAAAGTCGGCGGGGACGAAGGAAGGTATATAAGAAAAGACGGCAAATGGATTTTCGAGAAAGGGAATTTCAACAGTTATCTGTCTTTTAAACTGAGGCTTCAGAACATTATCCAATTACTCGGCAGCAATGAAAAAATATAAATTTGCCATATTAAAAAACGAGGATCCTTTCTCTCACAGGGAATGGGAAAAGTCATGTATAAAATACGGATGCGATTACGAGATAATCGACCTTACCTCGAACAACTGGTTCGAACAGATCACAGAAAATAATTTTGACTGTTTGTTACTGAAACCTCCGGGCAGAGTTGCATATTTCAAGGACATGTACGATGAAAAAGTTTACCTGCTCACAAATACACTTAAAATGTTCACTTATCCTTCTCTTGTGGAGGTGTCACTGCACGAGAACAAGAAGAAAACTGCATATTGGCTTGACGCAAGCGGTTTGCCGCACATTCCTACAAAGGTTTTTTTTAATATAAAAAATGCATACAATTATGTAAAAACAGCCGAGTATCCGATTGTAGCAAAGACTGCAGTCGGAGGTTCCGGACTGGGGGTAAAATTTCTTTATGACGAAAACAGCGCTTCCCGGTACATTAAAAAAGCTTTTGGGAAAGGAATAAGGCGTAAAACAGGACCCGATTTCAGGCAGGGAAATATCGCCGGGAGAATGAAAAAATGGCTCAAATATCCTTCGGAAGCAATATACAGAATTCAAGGATACATGACGGACCTTAGGGAATATCAGAAAGGTTTTGTAATATTTCAAACTTACATTAAGCATGACTTCGAATGGCGGGTTGTCCGCATAGGAGAATCATATTTCGCGCACAAGAAAACAAAGGTGGGCGAAATGTGCAGCGGTTCTAAAGGGATAGAATATGTCGATCCGCCTTTAAGTCTTCTGGAATTTGCAAAGCAGGTCTGCGATTTCGGTAAATTTAATTCGATGGCAATCGACATACTTGAAGGAGAAAATGGGGAATACCTGATTAACGAGCTTCAGACTATTTTCGGGCATGTTCAGGATTATATACTCGAGGTTAACGGCAAACCGGGAAGGTATTTGCACAGAGGAGGAGAATGGATATTTCAGGAAGGCAGTTTTAATTCAAACTTAAGTTTCGATTTACGACTTGAGAATGTAATCGAAATTCTTAAGAAAGAACAAAGACTTAAAGAGATAAAGCAAATACTTTGAAAGTATTATTTATAGCAGGAGAGCTCAAGAACAGTACCGGCATGAGCCCTTTCATATTTTCACAGGGTAAATCGCTTATTGAACATGGCACCGATATAAGATATCTGATACTCCGCGGACCCGGGTTCATCAAATACATCAAAGGCATTTTCACGTTAAAGAAACATCTTCGAAAAGAAACATACGACATTATACACGCCCATTACAGCTATTGTGGATTTACTGCAACATTCCAGAATAATACTCCTGTTTTGCTTTCATTCATGGGAAGCGATTTGCTTGAGAAATACGGTTTTATAAGGACTGCAGCCGAACGTTACATCAAAAACAGAATTTTCGGCAGGATAAAACATTTTATATGTAAAAGTGAAGAAATGGGGAAATGTATGCCTGCTTCCGCGGTTTACTGGGTTGTTCCGAACGGCGTTGATCTTAATACATTTTACCGGATTGATAAAGCCGATGCTAGAAAAAAGCTGGGGCTGAGAGAAGACGCTAAATATGTGCTTTTCGCATCAAACCCATCAAGGAAGGAAAAGAACTTTGCACTTGCCGCTGAGTCAGTCAAAGAAATGGAAGATCCGAACGTCATTTTACTAACAGTGTACGACAGGAGTCAGGCAGAGCTTAATCTTTTTTACAATGCATCAGACGCTCTTCTGCTTACATCCGACTACGAAGGCAGTCCGAATATTATCAAGGAAGCTCTCGTATGCGGACTGCCTATAGTTTCAACCGAAGTAGGAGATGTCAGAGAATTAGCAGGCGCCGGACCGGGCAACTGCATTGTTCCGAGGGACAGGAAATCGATAGCTTTAAAACTTAAGGAAACCGTTTATTCGGCTCCCCTGCCGGTAAACATTATGATAACCGAAAATCTTGACGGAAGAAAAACCGCCATGAAAATTGCGGGTATCTATAAAACAATAAAACAAAGGTAAACATAGTATAAAATGAAAAGAAAACTGAACATCGCCATAATCGGATGCGGAAGCATCGGTGCAAGGCATGCGGAGCACATTAACAGACTTGCTGTTTTGAAAGCAGTTTGCGACATCAAACCGGATAGGGCGAATAATATCGCGTCCTCGTACGATGCTGCCAGTTACGATAATATTGACACTATGCTTGAAAGCGAGAAGAACCTTGATCTTGTTTCCGTATGCACTCCTAACGGTCTTCACTGCGAGCATACTGTTAAAGTCCTGGGAAAAGGTTTTAATGTATTGTGCGAAAAGCCGATGGCATTGTCGGTTGAAGAATGCGACAGGATGATAATCGCAATGGAGAGGGTGAACAGAAAGCTTTTCATCGTGAAACAGAACCGCTTTAATCCACCGATTGCGGAGTTGAAGAAACTGCTGGATGAAAATAAACTCGGAAGGATATTATCATTTCAGTTAAACTGTTTCTGGAACAGAAACGACGATTATTACAAGGCTTCGGACTGGAAAGGGACAAAGAAATTCGACGGTGGCATTTTGTTCACGCAGTACAGTCATTTCATAGATCTGGCATGCTGGATGTTCGGGCATGTAACTAATTGCAGGACTATAACAAGAAATTTCATCCATGGAAAAACGATCGAATTCGAGGACAGCGGAGCAAGTATTATTGAATTTGAAAACGGTGTCATAGGCACAATAAACTTCTCAATTAATGCATACAGAAAAAACATGGAGGGATCGATAACACTGTTCGGTGAAAAAGGCACGGTTAAAATCGGCGGTCAGTATGTCAATACTGTGGAATATCAGAACATCGATGGACTCGAATTAAAATCAGTTCCCGTAGCCGGTAAGGCTAACGATTATGGATTTTATCAGGGCTCAATGTCAAATCATGACAAAGTTTATGAATGCGTAATAAGCGACATTACGAACAACACATCATTGTGCGTAGGCGCTATCGAGGGGAGAATGACTGTTGAAGCGATAGAAAAAATTTATGCAAGCGGAATATGACTGCAGAAAAACCGTTAATATCGGACTCAGGAATTAAAGATGTCAAATTCGGGAATAACGTGAAGGTAGTAAACCCTGTAAATTTATACGGATGCGAGATTGGAAACAACTGTTTCATAGGGCCGTTTGTCGAAATTCAAAAGAATGTGAAGATTGGCTGCGATACCAGGGTGCAGTCGCACAGTTTCATTTGCGAACTTGTTGAAATCGGGAACGGCTGTTTTATCTCACACGGTGTTATGTTCATCAATGACACTTTCTCCGGAGGAGGGCCGGCCCGCGGGAAAAAGGAATTATGGAAAAGAACAAAAATCGGAAATAACGTCTCAATAGGAACCAACGCGACAATTTTACCTGTGACGATAACGGACAACGTGGTAATCGGCGCAGGATCGGTCGTTACAAAGGACATAACCGAACCGGGCGTTTATTACGGCAATCCGGTAAAAAAGAAGAAATGAAAACGAACCGAGCAGCAAATATAACGGTATGCATGATTTCTTATTCCGAATATTATACCGACGCAAGAATAAAATCATATGTCGAAAGCTTAAAAAACGCGGGGATAACGGTGTACATTTACTGCCTTGAAGATTCACAAAGCAAATCGGAAGAAAACGAGTTCCTGAAAGTAATTTTCGTGCAAAAGAAATATCAGGGAGATAGTTCCCTGAAGTACATGCTCGCTTACATGAAATTTTTCATCAGGACTTTCTTCAGAGTTACAGCAGGTTTTTTCGTTCACAGGTTCAGCGTATTCCATGTTCACAACATACCTGACTTCATCGTTTACTGTGCATTTTTGCCGAAGCTCCTTGGAAGAAAAGTAATTCTGGACATGCACGACACAATGTCGGCGACATTCAGTACGAAAAACATGGGCGGAGGCATGGGGCTGGTTAAATTTCTGATAGATGTACAGACGCGTTTGTCACTCTTTATAACAGACGCTCTGATTTATGCCAACCACGGTCAGAAAGAGTACACGGAAAGGCACGGAGTAACTCACAGGGATTCACACGTATTTCTGAATCTTCCCAGCAGCGTTTTTTTCAACAAAAGAGCTTCTGTCCCTGATGGAGATGAGCTTAAGCTGATATATCACGGCACTATAACGAAAAGACTCGGTGTCGACCTTATAATAAAGGCTGTAGAGGCAGCATCCGGAAAATCGAAAGTTGTGCTGACACTGATAGGAGAAGGTGAATTAAAAAACGAGCTCGTGGAATACTGCGAATCAAAGGGGCTCACCGGAAAATCTGTAATTTTCAAGCCTTTCATAAAAGTCGACAGGCTTAAGGAGGAAATAGAGAAACATGACGCCGGAATAATCGGAAACCGAAGATCGGAACTAACGGAAGAGATTATGCTTCCGGTCAAATTAATGGAGTACCTGTCGGTCGGGCTTCCCGTAATAACTCCGCGCCTGAAAGTAATAGAAAAGTATTTCGATGAAAGCATGGTTCTTTTTTACGAACCCGATAATCTGACAGAACTGAGCGAAAAGATAGTATATCTTTTCGAGAACAAGGACAGGCTTCCCGGGATGGCTGTGAGCTCGTCAGGATTTTTCGATAAATATAAATGGGAAATCCAGGAAAAAGATTATCTTAATTTGATCCGGGAATATTCACGATAAATTAAAACATCAGTTTCAAGAATTAAAAAATGCCTTTTATACAAAATACCGACGATACAGTATGGAATGAATTCATCCTTAAAGACAACCGTTCTGGCATTTTCAACACAACAGAATGGGAATCGCTTTTAAATAAGGCGTACGGTTTCAATATCTCGAGACTGATTTATACTGATGAAACCGCTGACATGGTATCGGGAATACAGGTATGCGAATTAAAGGGCAAGGCAGTATCACTGCCGTTCACGGATTACTACAATTTGATAGGCAGCAATATGGAGGGGAAAAGAAAGATTTTCTCTCACCTTATTGAAAAATACAACGGACAAAAAATACAGGTACGCGGCGTTGCAAATGACAGCAGATTTTCGCAATATTCGGAGTCTGTAGTGCATCACAAAGAACTCGGCAGCGGAGATGAACTTGAAAATATCGACGATTCGCACAAAAGGGGCATCAAAAAAGCCGTTAAATCGGGTCTTAAAGTTGTAACCGACGAAGGATTTATTGCCGTTGAAAAGTTTTATAATATGCACACAAATACGAGAAAAAGGCAGGGTGTACCGGTACAGCCATTTAATTTCTTCAGACTGCTGCACAGCGAAGTTATTTCGAAAGGACTTGGATTTACTTCAATTGTCTACAAAGGAGATATTCCCGTGTCCGGCGGGATATTTTTATTTTTCAACAAGACTTTCACTTATAAATTCGGAGCATCCGATGCACGATATCTCGAACTGAGGCCTAACAATCTTCTGTTCGCCGAAATGATTGAATACGCCCGGCAGAACGGTTATGAGATTTTCGATTTCGGGAAAACTGACATTCCCAATACAGGTCTGAGGCGATTCAAATCCGGGTGGGGCGCAAAGGAAGAGCCGTTGTATTACTCCTATTATCCGGCTTACAAAGAAAACAAAACTTTTAAGTATATCAATAAGTACTTTGTAGTACCCCTTATAAAGCATTCGCCGAAATTTGTGTGCAAAACCGTAGGAGAGATTTTCTACAAGAAAATGGCATGACATATATTATGCCCGAGCAGAAAATAAAAATACAGAGCATATTCAAGACCGGCCAGCCGGAGGAAAGAGTTATTCTTTCGGAGAACGATTACAAGACTGAATTTACTTTCAAGCACAAAGTATATTATAATATTATCAGGAAGATCATCCCTTCCGGATTAAGAAAAAAATTACAGGAAAAATCTTTAAAAAATGTAGTATTCAAGAAGGATTTCATCGACCCATCCTACATCGATTTCCTTGAAAGATATTTCAATTCAAGGGGAAAAAAGCTGGAAGATATAACGGATAGTATTTACTATGGCGGCGCTAAATCAGCCGTTATTATTACTCATGATGTCGAAGAGCAGAGCGGTTTCGATTTTATTCCCAGGCTCATAGAGACTGATCTGAAATACGGTTTCAGCGCATCTTACAACATAGTTCCTTACAAGTACAGGATCGACAAGGGAATTACGAGCCTTATTGAATCGTCCGGCTGCGAAACAGGCATTCACGGATACAATCATGACGGTAAGCTCTTCTATTCGAAAAATATTTTCATGGAACGCTCGGTCTTTATAAACAAAGCCATTAAGGAATACGGCGCATCGGGATTCCGATCGCCGATGGTTCACCGGAATCTTGAATGGCTTCAGGCTCTGGATATAGAATATGACGCTTCCTGTTTTGATTACGACCCTTATCAGCCCTTTCCCGGCGGAACCGGTTCGATATGGCCTTTCTTCGCCGGTAAATTTGTCGAATTGCCTTATACTTTACCGCAGGACCATACTATGTTCTACGTACTGAAGGCAAAGGATATCGGCATCTGGAAATCAAAAATCGAGTGGATACTGAAAAACAGAGGCATTGTTCTTTTGCTTACGCACCCGGATTACCTGATAGACGGATCTAAAATGAAACTCTACGAAGAGCTACTTGAATATCTTAACAATCTGCCTGATATTTGGAGGTGCCTCCCTGGTGAGATGGCTGAATACTGGAAAAAAGAATTCGGTAGCCAGCCGGAATCCACGACAGAACTAAAATCGGAAAAACAATAATAAGAAACCGGATGAGGAATATTTTATTACTATTTATTGCATCGTTGTTTTATACTACCTTATTCTCACAGGTAGAAATAGTCCCTGCTGATCACAGCGTATACGAATTCCTGAAAAAAATGGATGCAAAAGGATTTATTCCGGATCATACTTCCGGGATATCCCCGCTTTCAAGATCCGAAGTTGCAGGATATCTGTCGGAAATAAAAAAATCTGACCTTAAAGAATACATTAACATTGATTCTCCGCGTTTGAATTCAAGCGACCGTGAGATTCTAAACGACTATCTGAATGAATTCGCTTTTGAAACCGGGAAGTATCTGAAGGGATACACCGAAAATCAAAAGAAGGTAAAATGGCAGGACAGGGAGAAGCATCTGTTTTCATACACCGACAGCAGTACATCCTTCTATTTTAACTTAAATGCCGGCTTGTACCAGAAAAACGGATGGGGAGATTCGCTAAAAAATAAAATTTTCACTTCAGGAAATGCAGGTTTCGCTTTCAGGGGAACACTGTTCAGTAAAATCGGATTCGCTTTATCGTACACTTCGGGCCGTGTTATGAACGGAACCGAAGCGGAAAAAGATTTCGCGGAAAGGTTCGATCCTCAATTCTCAAAATATAGTTATTCGATCGATGACGGCAGGATGTTCAGCAACATGCGAGGTTATATCCGGTATGAAACACCTACAAAATGGCTTTCAATAATGGTAGGTAAGGAAAAAATCACCCAGGGTTTCGGATATATTGATAAGTTATTCTTATCAGATTATGCTCCTCCTTTTCCATTCATCAACCTGAATATTAAATATAAATCAATTAAGTATTCATTTATATACGGGAATCTCAAAGGAGATTCCGCCGGTGTGCAGGTCCCTTCGAAGATGATAGCAACACACAGACTTGACGTGCACTTCGGTAAGAAATTCAAAGCAGGTATTTGGGAATCGCTAATATCATCAAACAATGCTTTTTCGTTCGTTAACCTGAACCCGCTTTCATTTCTTGTTTCAGCCGATTTGAATACCGGGCCGACGCTGCAATATGAAAACAACAGCCTCCTCGGCTTTGATTTTGAATTCAACCCTGTCAAAAACATTGCGCTCCAGGGAACGCTGCTCATTGACGATATCAATCTTAAATCATTGTGGGACAACACCCGAGAAGCAAATGACAACAAGTTCGGTTATCAGGCAGGATTATTCTACACTGACGCATTTACGATACAAGGACTGCTTCTTAAAACTGAATATACAAGGCTAGATCCTTTCGTCTACACTCACCGGTATAACAAAAATCAGTTCACTAACGAGAATTACTCTCTTGGACATATGCTTTCCCCGAACAGCGACGAAATAGCCCTTGAGATGTCATATTACCCGATTAAACGACTCCGTGCAAGTCTCCTTATTCAGTTTCAGAGGTCGGGAGAGGGGTTTACTTATGATTCTCTCGGAAACATCGACATCAATTATGGCGGAGACATAAATCACGGAGAAAGGTTTTATGACACGATTAAAAATGTATTTCTTCAGGGTGACAGAGTCAACAGAAGCATATTCACATTGAATCTCAATTACGAACCAATCAGAAATTATTTTATCTGTTTAAGATTTATTTATAAATATCAGAACCTCAAATATAAAAAGCTTACGGTTCTTGACAGACTTATATTCGTGAATGCAGGATTAAGATTCTAACAGATTTATTTCTCTGTCAGAATCTCATGTGATAATTTAATTGAATATTTTTTTTGGACAAAAAAATATTATATTTACAGAAATCAGATCAGCCTATTCCCATAAAATCCAAAAATTATCGTGACAATGAAAGTACCTTTTGTAGACCTTAAGGCTCAGTATTTATCAATTAAAGACGAAGTGAAGGCCGCCATAGATGACGTGCTGGAAAATACTTCGTATATACTCGGCAAGTACGTCGGAAATTTTG
>CAIKZJ010000407.1 GCA_903831845.1 uncultured Ignavibacteriota bacterium | reverse complement strand
CGTAAGGGCAATATCGCACAATTTAAGGCCTGTTGAACTTGACAAGCTCGGCCTTACCGAAACTGTGAAGTCAATTGTGGAAATGACCTCATCATCCTCCGAAATTAATTTTTCGACTGAAATCGGAAATATTGACAGCACGCTTGACAGTAAAAACGACGTAAATTTCTGCAGGATTATTCAGGAGTGTTTAAGCAACATTATGAAACACTCAAAAGCCAAAAACGCGGCCATAAGAATCGAATCCGACGGCACAAAAATATTTGCACGTATTAAGGATGACGGCACCGGCTTTGATTATGAAGCGGTTATGAACGATATTGCCGTGAACAGTTTCGGACTTACAGGTATAAGCGAAAGGGTAAAAATGCTCGACGGTACATTACGGATAATATCATCCCGCGGGGAAGGAACGGAGATAATCATAAATATTCCTCTGAAGAGAAAAGATTGATTCTCATTTCCTCCCCCGGATACGGGCTTAACAGAGAGTCCGGCTGAACCGTTTTTGAACAGATATCAGTTGTATTTGTACAGTTTGATATTGTTGAGTCTGAGCTTACAGTATTTCTCATTTAACCCCTTCATCGAAAGCGATTCCTTCGACAAAGAAAGCATCATCGAGAGTTGAGTGAGCCTTATATTGCTGACAAATACATCTTTGTGGCTGAACCCAAGAGGATTCATCTCAAGGAACTCGGTGCATTCAAAAACGACAATATCGTTCATCGAAATCTTCACGCAGGGACGATAACCGTTCACGATCACATCCGCGTCAGTAGACACGTCAAAAACCGCCTGATAGTTTTCGCCGTATCCGGGATGCGGATTGTTGTAAACAAGTTTATCGTTTACGGACTGTTCATTTAATGCAAAAATGATAAATTCGTCGCGTTCCCAGATAAGCTCGCCTTTAATCCCGTTCGGAGAATCTGCTTTGTTATGTGCCGGCGGGTTTGAGATGAAATTATTATCTGAACAGCCTGCAAAAATCAGTAAGATAATAATTGCTGTGAAAAGTTTTAATGTATTCATTTTTTGCTCCGCGTCCGTCAGGACTTTTTTAGTTTTTAACCCGGAACCCCTGACAAAAAAAGCGGGTGAATACAGGATTTCGGTTCTCGTATGCTGTCAACCGAAAAAACAAAACTATAGCGTAACCGGTCATATACGCCGCGAACACGGTGGGAAATCTGTATGGATTACTTGTATAGTTTAAATTGAACTGATTTGCTTATACCCGAATATAAAATCCCATATTCCCCGTTCTGAAAACGGAAAAATAATCTGCTATACATAATCATAAATCATTACCGTGGCCATGTTCGCAAGTTCTATACTCCGGAAACCGGTATAATCTATGAATACGATAAGTGATTGTCAAGTTTTTTTTTTGGCCGGTCCGAAGAAGTATTAACAGCAAAAAGGATACCACAGAGATGAATACATTTCTTAATAATGATTTTTCATTTATAGCCAATTGCCGCATAACCCACCCAGTGCCTTATGCCTGCCGGGGCGGTCACACCCATGCCAAAATCCCGGACAGGTATGTGGGGATGGTCAATGCTCGTTGCATATTTTATTAATCTGCCTGATAATG
>CAIKZJ010000406.1 GCA_903831845.1 uncultured Ignavibacteriota bacterium | reverse complement strand
GAAATCACGGCGAGCAGTGCGTCGCCGTCGATCATAACCGAACTGCCCTGGACTTTCATCTTTTCAAGAGAAACAATAGAGCGGTATGTCCTGTCGAGTTTATTTATTCCGAGGTAAGTGTACAGTTCCTTGAGGTTGAGCACTTCCGATTTTCCCCTGACTTCAACCTTCACCAGGCTTGAGTTCTTAACTACGCCTACTTTCAAGCCTTCCTTGTTTAGTTCACTTGCTGACGAATCCTGTGCCGATACCGTTCCTTGCGCCGAAATAAGCATTAAAGATACGAACGCAAGAAACAACATCATCGAAATGGTTGCTCGTTTCATTTTGATGGATGAAAATTAAAAAAATTATCCTTTTACATGATATAACAACTATTTGCGATACCCTTTCACCGCAAACAGTACTGACGTATGATGCCAAAACCCGCATGTGCGGATTTTACCAACATGAAAATACTTCTTTGAAATCTAAAAAGCAAACAATAAAATCTGTTATTACTTATACATATATTATAGTATTTTTACTTTGTCCGGTTTTTCCGGTAGTTCAAATACTATAAGATTATATCTTTCGTTATATTAATATTTATCAGAACCTTAGAATAAGCAATCCGTTCGTTCCGTTTGCAACGAGCACTTTCGCCTTGTAAAAATGGACCGAGTAGCTTGTGCCCGGCGGTTCGTAATATCCTATCATGTCGGGTTTTGACTGGTCAAAAAGGTTAAATACTTCAGGTCCGTATGTGCCGTCCGCCGAAAAAAGAAAATTCGGCGAATAGTCGAGCTGAAGCACGTTCGATTTCGTATTGACCGAGCGCACAAAATACGGCTGAGCCGGATTGGATATGCTTATGACGCTGACGCCCGTCATGCCGTCGGCTATGTATGCTACGTTTCCCGCCATCTTGATATCGTTGCAGGCGCCCGGCGTTCCGAACGTGGAATACCTAACAGGCTGAAGCGGGTTTGTAACGTTTACGAATTCAAGTCCAGTCGTATTTTCCACGAGACAGCATATGTTTCCCGATATCTCTATGTGCCTGACGGGGTTTGCGGGAGTGTAAGAGCCGACCAGCACTATCGAATCGGGAAGGTAATTTGTGTTGTAAATTCTGACGCCGCTCTCTGTCGCCGCGTACAGCAGGCTGTCCTTTTTGCACATCGAAGTGACTCCCGTTCCGGTTAAAATCACACGCAGAGTCGGAGGAGAAGTGACCGTTACATCGTAAATCAGTATTCCGTAAATTGTTTCTGACAGAAATGCATAGTGAACGCCTTTTACAGAGTCGACAAGAACCTCATTCAAAAATCCGCCTGTCGTGTTCATGTAGCAGAGCGTCGGGGATTCGCCGTTCGTCACGTTGGCGATAGTAAATCCGCTGCTTCCGCATGCCATGAACGCGTACTGAATTTTGTTAATCGTGTATCCCTTTACGTACCTGACATCGCCGATATTATCCAGTTTGCCGACGTAATACATTCCCGTGCTTGTGTCTATGGTAATCGGGTACTCGACTAAATCATCTCCCGTTTTGCAGCCCGTGTGTATGAACGCCGCTGTCAAAAGGAGCATCACCGATATTTTTATGCTTCTTAACATTCTTGTATGAAATTCTTGAATAAGGAATATCTCCCGAAGGACCTCTTATCATGAGCGAATCCTTGCTGAAGAACTGCAGGTTCGCCTGCTGGTATTCGGGCGAACCGCCGTAATCGTCGCGGGCGATATCCAGCACCGTGCAGAGGTCGAGGCGGAAATTCTTCCATTTTACATCCGAGAGCGGGAACCTGCATCCGGGCGGCGTGTAGATCACCTCCCCGAATCCGTCGGAGAACTGCACTTTCAGCCCCTTGCAGTTCGGACACGGTCCGTCGGATGTGCGAAGCCACGTGCCGTCGAGCGGATAACAGCCGACATACCCGTTGGCGCAGTCGGTGTAGTTTAAAATCTTGCATATCCTTTCCTCGACTTTAACGTCATAGTTGCAAAGGAATGACGCGCCTTCAATTGTGATTTTATAGTTTCCCGCGGGAAGTATTTTCGAAGCCGCTATGGCTGTATCGCAAGGCGGTGCCGTTTGCCAGATAATAGTATCACCGAGCGTGTAACTGCTTACTTTTATCGATACAGTACCCGTAATCTGTTTCGTTCTGTAAAAAGTGATTTTTCCGTTGCCGTTACCGTATATGTTTGTGTCGTGTGTGACGGGCGGATTTACAACCGAGCCGCCTTTCGAATCGCAGGAATAAAGATAAACGGATACGGCGATAAAGATAAGTATAGCGGATATGTTTCTGATTTTTGTTCTCACAGCTCCTTTTTCCCTTATGTCAATATATTAATTTATGTAAAAACAGGAAATGCGGAAAGGTAATACGGCATTAACGTCCGCTCAATATGGCAATTGCTTGTTAATTGATATTCTTGGAAAATAAACATAATTTTCAATGATGGACTATTCATATTTAAAAGACAATTACGACGGATTAATCGGCGATATCAGGCAAATTTGCGCGGAAAACAACAGAAATTTCGATGAACTCGTTCTCGTGGCGGTGAGCAAGACTTTTCCGCCCGAACAGATAAAAGAAGTGCATGGTCTCGGGCAGACGGTTTTCGGCGAGAACAAGGTTCAGGAACTCAGGGAAAAATATGATGTCCTTAAAGGAGAGAATATCAAATGGCATCTCGTCGGGCATCTTCAGACTAATAAAGTAAAGTACATAGCGGAATTCGTCGATCTGATTCATTCGGTCGACAGCGCGAAACTTGCCGGCGTCGTTAACGAGCAGGCGGAAAAGCACAATCGCGTGATTGACGTACTCGTCCAGGTCAACACCAGCGGCGAGGACCAGAAGTCGGGCGTCGAACCGGAAGAGGCGGAGCAGTTGTGCGATGAAATTTCGCGAATGAAGAACGTTCGTCTCCGCGGACTGATGACGATAGGGATGTTCACGGACGACGAGGAAGTTATAAGAAGCAATTTCAGGGTTCTCAGGAATTTGTTTTACGCGATTAAGGAAAAACACGGGAATTTTGATTATCTTTCGATGGGAATGACTTCTGATTACAGGATAGCGATTGAAGAGGGCGCGAACATGCTGCGTATAGGAAGCGCGATTTTCGGTTACAGAAATTATTCAAAAACTTAAAGCATATTTGAAATGATTATTTCTTCAAAGGACATTAAAAAAAGAGACTTCAAGAAGTCTTTGAGAGGTTATGACACGGACGAGGTCGACGCTTTTCTCGAAACTGTCAGCGCTCATTACGAAAAACTTCTTGTCGAGAACAAGAATCAGGCGGAGAAAATCAAA
Organism: uncultured Ignavibacteriota bacterium; assembly: GCA_903831845.1. Classification (GTDB taxonomy): domain Bacteria; phylum Bacteroidota; class Ignavibacteria; order Tepidaquicellales; family Tepidaquicellaceae; genus CAIKZJ01. The sequence goes on along the minus strand of CAIKZJ010000406.1, from coordinate 6,573 downwards.
TCGCTCCTTCAGGACATCGACATTTACAAGGAAAACGAGGCGAACCTCCAGCGCGCGATAGTACGCTCGGGCGAACTCGGCGAAGAGATAATCGCCACGGCAAAGAAGCGCGCCGAAGTAATCGCGCAGGAAGCTTCGCTTGACGCCCGCAGGATTAAACAGGACCTTGAAGACGAAATCCTGAGCAAACGCCAGGAACTCGAAGTTATTAAACAGAAGAACGAAAAGACTTTCGACGACGTGAAGAATTTCCTCATCGACAAACTCAACGAACTCGAGGAGTTTTTCAAGAACAGGAAAATTCTTACGATGGAATTAAGCCACGTCAAGGGGCAGGAATACAGCCTGGAAGAGCCCGCGGAAGAAGAGCCGAAGCCTTTGAAGAAGATTTCGCTTTCACCGCAGTCGCTTAACAACGATTCGCAGTCTTTCGAGGACAGTTTTGAGGCGAAATAATTTTTGCAGAGAATTTTATTGATGAAGAACAGACATACAGTTTCATACAGGCATATCAGGAAAATCATTAAGGATGATTACGAAATCGGCATCATACTCGGCACCGGTCTCGGCGGTCTCGTTAAGTTCATAGAGAAGCCGCATCCGGTCGAATACAGCGAGATTCCGAACTTCCCGGTTTCGACGGTGGAGTCGCATTCGGGCAAACTGATTTTCGGCAAACTTTCGGGAAAGAACGTCGTCGCGATGTCGGGAAGGTTCCACTACTACGAAGGATACGATCACGGCACCGTTACTTATCCGATTCACGTTATGAAAATGCTCGGCGTGAAATACCTTATCGTATCGAACGCCTGCGGAGCGGTGAGTACGAAACTCGAAAAAGCGGATCTGATGATTATGAACTCGCACATCAACCTGCATTTTTCGTCTCCGCTTATCGGGATCAAGAGTTCGGGAAAGAACCGCTCGAAATATTTTTACGACAGGGATTTGATTGAACTCGCGACGAAGGTCGCTTTGAAGAATCACATAAACGTAAAGAAAGGATGCTACGCATCCGTTCAGGGACCGAACCTCGAGACGAAGGCGGAATACAGGCTGATGCAGAGGCTTGGCGCGGACACAGTGGGAATGTCGACGATACCCGAAGTGCTGGTCGCGAAGGAACTCGGCATAAGGACTCTGGGGCTTTCGATAATCACCGACCTCGGATTTCCCGACACGCTGCGAGTCGCGGAACTGAAACACATACTTGAATCGGCATCGCAGGCGGAGCCGAAGATGGTAACTTTAATTAAGAATTTAGTAAAAGAATTATAAATAAAGATAATGACAGAACAAAGAAAAAGAATCCTCGAATCCGTTAAGGCGATTAAGAAGAGCATGCCGCCGAAACTGAACCCGAAGATAGGCCTTATAATAGAAGACCACTATCCGATTCCGTACGGGATAAACGTGCTGAAGAAAATCGATTACGTGAACATACCGCCGAAGTTTGAAGGCGTCGAAAGGGAGCATCAGGGTAAACTTTATTTCGCAAAAGCGGGCTCGCGCGACATGATAATCTTCAAGGGAAGGTTTCATTTCTACGACGGGTATTCGATGCGCGACATCGGACACATTATCTATATTTTAAGCCACCTCGGCATTGAGAAAATTCTTTCGATAGACGAAGTCGGCTCGCTCAACCCGCGCTTCGACGTCGGAGAACTCGCGCTCATTTACGACCACATAAACCTCATGGGCGACAATCCTCTCATAGGGGAGAACGACGAGAACCTCGGAATCAGGTTTCCGGATATGAGCAACGCATACGACAGAAGGCTTTACGAAAAAATGTACAAGATATTTCAGGACCAGAAAGTTAAAATCAATGAATCGGTTTATCTGAGCATAATCGGTCCGCAGAGCGAGACCGAAGCCGAAGCGAGGTTCTACCGCGACATCGGCTGCGACGTGCTGGGCTATTCGCTCGCGCCGGAAAACATAACCGCTGTTCATTCGGGCGTGAAGTTCGCGGCGATAGGTCTCATTACAAGAGAACTGATTGCCGACAAGATGCTCGAAGACAGGCGGACTGAATCGGAAAAAGCAAAAGAAGAATTAAATAACAGAAGATACGCGCAGGGCGAACTTAACAAAATACTCGTTAAGATACTTAAAGCCCTGTAAAACCGCTGTTTTGTTTTGCCGGAAATGCCTGAATGCCAATCGCGTTTTTCCTGCAACAAATAATGCACGAATTTGGTTATCTATATACATCGAAGCCGGCTTCCGCTGAGGCGGATAAACGGCTGAAAAATCAATTTGAATTTTGTAGCCCACGGTTTTAACCGTGGGAAAGGATTATTAACTCAGGAGAAAAAAATACAGCTATGAAAAACATCATTCTTTTATCGGCACTGCTCATGTTCTTTGTCCTTCCTTCCGCCTTCGCGGGATACGGAAGAGATACCGTCAAGGTCGAAGCCGAAAGCATCGAAGAAGCCGACAGGACCATCAACGACTATCTGCGCGACCAGTTTCCGATAATCAGCGACGACATCGTAAAGAAAATTACCGATAAGAGAATTATCGAAAAAGTCGACAAGCCGATAGAAGCCGGCGGCGGATATTTCTACAAGGTGAATTACGTCATCGGAAAGAATTTTCTCCTCGATACGGTTAAGATACTCTGGGAACTCAACATTCCTGAATTCAGGTCGCACCTTTATCAAATTTATGAAAAGGACACCATATATATCGATACCTGGAACAACGTAATAGGCACGAGCAAGGACAAGACATACGCGGGGCATTTCGAAGCTTACAGGGTGAGAAACTGGCCTTCCTGGAAAGACCCGGAAAAGGGCAAGGAAGAAGTTCCGCCCGTTCCGCCCGGACCGAAGAACCCGCTCGGACTTTTCGTGGTGCATTATGACGAAAACTCGTTGAGATATTTCCACGGCACGAACAAGCCAAAACTCATCTACGCCAAGAACAGAAGCCTTTCGCACGGATGTGTGAGGAACGACAACGACAACATCGCGAAGATGAAAGAGTTTCTCATTAAGAGAGTAATCAAGTCGAAAGACCTTTCTTCGTGGATGGACAGCAAGCGCTCGATGACTTACGACTTCGAGAAGATTGACAGATTCCCGGTAAGGATTATTTACAAGACTTACATGATCGACAGGGATGAAAAGGGACTGTTCGTAGAACTTTACAAGGACATTTACAACTATTCAAACTCATCCAACATAAGCGCGAAGTGGAATGATGAAAGTCTCATAACGCTTTCCACGAAGGACAATCTTAAGAGCGAATTCAAGGCGAAGTCGAAAGGCGAAATCCCCGACGACAAACTCGACACCCTCGTCGATTACGTCCTGAAGAGGCTCGACACGTACGAGAGATATTACATCAAGGATCTCAATTATTAAGGTGACGGAAAGATGTTGCCCGGCAAACGGGTGACCCGGAGAACTAGAAGCTCTGGTCGCGCCATTTTTTAATTTTCCAGACGCCGTCGGCGACGGGACGCGTGAGGTTCATGTCGGCGAAACCGTAGAGGCGGACGATGTTGCTGGGGTTGAATGTTATTGTGAGGTTGAAACTTCTTTTGACGTTCATATTTAAACTGTCGCCTATCATCACTGTTATATTATTCCACACCACTTCCGTTTTCTGCGAGTTGTCAAATAATCTGCTCGTCGTTCTCATCTCAGTCGGCTTGTCCCACGACACATCGAATCCCGATTCGTAATCAGTGTAAGTGAACATGAAGTCGTCAGTGAGCAAAGCGGAATATACCGACGTGTCCTTGAACGTGTACGCGTAACGGAAATTTGTGAAAACGCCTTCAATGGTTTTCTGGTCGGAGAGTATCTGCCCCGATGAACTGTTGTCAATCGACGGCGCGAATATGTTCTCGCACGATGCGAATGCGAGCGACATAAGAGCGAGCAGAAATACAATATGTATTCTCTTCTTAATCAAATTAATTGCTGAAGTTAGCTTTTAAAACGCTCCAGGTCGTGTCTGTTTCGGCCGACTGGAAATCTGTCCATTTGTGTATCGACCATAAGTTCCTCGAATCCGCCGACAGAATTAATCTTATTTTTCCTTTAAGCGTTTTTGCAACGTTTGTTTTCTGATGATCTGCCCTTAACAGATAATCCGCGTCGTAAACCGCCGTATCGGCGAGAGTGTTCAGCGTGCCGTTCGAGAAGAAAACGTTCGACGTTGCGTTTTCATTCATAAGCGAAAGAAGGCTCGTGAAATATGATTTCTCGTTCGTGAGTTTCCAGTTCTGGAATATGGGATACTGTATCTGGGAGATAACGTCGGGAACATAAGAATATCTTCTCGATGAATACGTCGAATCCACGAAACATGCCATGTAATTGTTAACGTCCTTTTCGATAACCGCGAACTGCAGGTTGACCATCACCAGGTCGGGCGAAGTCGGCGGCACGAAAGTGGTCCGCGATGTCGTCGGCTCCTCGTCATCACGCAGAGCGCAGGAATGAAGCGACGCCGCGATGATTATGAGCGACACTATTGACGCAAATATTCTCAAGTCTTTTTGCAGAAAATTAAGAGTCTCTTTGAATTCGTTGAGTGAAATCCGTTGCCAAGGTAATCGCCGAACACATTAATCGTTCTGAATCCCGTCTCTTTCAGCATTCGTTTTATTTCCGCGGGTTTGTAAAGTCTGATTCTTTCCGAATATACAGATTTTCCGATTATTATATCCTTGCAGACGAAACCGTCTGTTATGTGTCTTTTCTGAATTATCTTTACTCCGTCCCTGATTTCCTCGTCGTAAGGTACGAGCGCCTTGCGGACGTATCCGTTGTTCAGGAAATCGAATATGAAGCATCCGCCTTTTTTCAGCGAATCCGAAATGTTCCGGAACACTTTGAGGTTGTCTCTGTCCTTGTCGAAATACCCGAAACTTGAAAACACGTTTATCGCCGCGTCGAACTTATGCGCGAATGAAAAGTTCTTCATATCACGAATGAGGAAACGCGCTTTAAGCCCCGTCTCGTCCGCCTTCTTATAAGATTTCTTCGCTTCGGAAATAAGGTATCTCGAAAGGTCTATGCCCGTTACGTCGTAGCCGCGGCGCGCCATTTCGAGCGAATGCCTTCCCGAGCCACAGCAAACGTCGAGCACTTTCGAGCCCGAATCAATCTGAACGTTTCTCTGTATCAGGTTGATAAGGTCGCGCGCTTCCTTCTCGTTCCTGTGGCTGTACAGTTCGAGATAGTACTTGTTGGAAAACCATTCTTCGTACCAGTTTTTCTTCATCGCTTTATACCGCAACTCTTCCTTCGAGAGCTTTCGCGAGCGTTACCTCGTCGGTCAGTTCAATGTCCGAGCCGATGGGTATGCCTCTCGCGATTCTTGTTATTTTTATGTCGAGCGGTTTAATTATTTTTCCGAGATAAAGTATTGTCGTTTCGCCTTCTACAGTCGGATTCAACGCGAGTATTATTTCCTTTATTTCGTCGTTGTCCTCGAGCCTGTAGAGAAGTTCCTTTATGCGTATGTCGTTCGGTCCTACGCCGTCGAGAGGGGAAATCCTTCCGTGAAGCACGTGATAAAGCCCCCTGTACTCGTTAGTCTTTTCGATGGCGTAAACGTCCTGCGGCTCTTCAACCACGCAGATAACAGAACGGTTTCTCTTTTCGGAACTGCATATGCGGCAGACGTCGTCTTCCGTGATGTTGCAGCAGACCGTGCAGAACTTTATCTTGTCCTTTATCTCAATGAGCGCCTTCGAGAGTTTCTCTACGTCGGCGCGCTGCTGTTTTATTATGAACATCGCGAGCCTCTGCGCCGTCTTCCTTCCGATAGAGGGAAGTTTCGTGAGTTCGGTCACGAGAGTCTCGAGCGTACCTGAAATGTTCACCATGTTAAAATCCGAGATTTAATCCGGGGATGTTGGGAATCATTCCGGCCGTCGCCTTCGACATTTCCTCGTTCGAGAGTTTCTGCGACGACTCGAAAGCCTTGTTGCACGCGGCAATCAGGAGGTCTTCCAGCATTTCCGTATCGTCCGATTTCAGAATTTCCTTTTCAATCTCAATTTTCTGAATCACGCTTTTTCCGTTTATTGTCACCTTCACCATTCCTCCGCCTGATTCTTCCGTGAGAAGTTTGTTCTCGAGTTCGGCCTGAATAGCGTCCATTCTTTCCTGCATCTTTTTCACCTGTTTCAGCATTCCCTGCATTTGATTTGGTTTCATTTGTCTTTATATGTTTTTAATTATTAAAATCGAGGTATTTGTTCCATAAGTTAAAGAGATTACCCGTCGCGACGACGTCGCCGAAACAGTAATCCGCTATAGTCTGCGCTTCTCCGTTCCTGAAGAGTTCGCTTACCATGTCGCCCGTTACGCCTTCGGCTTTCGGGCTCTGTATTCCGAACTGCTTGCAGTAGAAGTCGAGTGAGAATTTCCTTCTCGCGCCTGTCGGAGAGTGCTTGTTGAAAGTAAGTTCCTTCATCATGTCGATGTGGTATCCGCGTATGTTGAAATCGGTGCCGCTCATCAGGTTGTACGTCGGGCGGATTTTCATGAAGAGCGAGCGTAGCATTATGAACGGGCAGTCAAATTCGCGTCCGTT
>CAIKZJ010000405.1 GCA_903831845.1 uncultured Ignavibacteriota bacterium | reverse complement strand
AAGTATGTTGCTCGTTCCGTCCCAGTGAAAATACGGGCTCTGAACGAAGAAGTATTTCCATCCCGTGCCTGATAGTGTGTAATCGCCCGTCCAGACAGTTGTCCACCCCGAATTCACAAAACCCGTCAGCGATGTCAACGTTGTCTGCTGCATTTTAATCGTAAGTCCGTTCATGGTCTGCGGCGAAGAGTTAAGTACGTTGAATCCCACATACATTACCCTTGCCGGCGCGTTACCCCATATCGCAGAAATTTCAGAAGCGGTGTACAGCATGTCCGTCCTTGAATCCATGTAAAATGTCCTGAAAGGATATGCAGTCGATATGTTGCCCGTACCGAGTCTTATCGCCGCCGTGGAATGGACTCTGAATCCGTATAACGCCGTGGAGTCCATGTTGTGGTTCGGAGAATTGTCTGAAGCAATTACCCTGTAATTGATCGAATCGTTCCCGTTTATCTGTGATAAACTCGAATTGAATACGCCCCTGTAATAGTCACCTGAAACATTGTTCAGCCTGAACTGCTTTGTGGCAGCGGTGTTGCCGTTGACATACCACCGTACCCAGACTGAATCTACTCCGCGGTTGTCGGAAACAAATGCCTTGATGGTGTCGGGCCAGTGTATCCAGTCCGAATAATCAATAGCCGGATGGTATATCACCGGTTTTGTAACGTCTGCTCCGGTCTGGAACGAAAACCTGTTAGCGGGAGCGCCGACAGGGAGTGTCGACACTTTACCGTTAAGATCCTTTGTCTTTATATAATAATAATATGTCGCAGCGCTTGAATTGCCCGGTATGCCCCCGGACCAGTTGTTTCCGGAGTTCGTCATTGTAATGCTGTCCGTTATAGAACCGCGTCCCCACATTATCTTCGTTTCTCCGGGTACAAGAGAGCTTCCGAAAGTGTATATTGCCGCCGTCACTCCGTACGGACCCGTCAGACTTTCTGTGTCCTTCAGCGGCGTGTGGACTATGTAAGGCGCTAAATTCACCTGCGCGGTATAGACCTGAGCTATGCCGTTCCTGCTGTCCGTCCAGGCGGGATATACTACGTCGTTTGATGCGGTTACACCTATGTAATCAGAATAATATCCGTCAGCGTAGCCGTACAGCGGAGCCACGCGCGAAGCGTGGTCGCTTACTTTTATGTTTGTGAAAGTGCCGCCGTGGTCGGTTGAAATTGCGGCGTACACATCGCATGAATCGGCATAATATGTGTCCCGGTTATCGTAAAATACTACTGCCACTTTTCCCGTTACGTTGTCGACGGCAACCCAGGGCTGAAACTGGTTCTTTCCGTTGTTGATTGCATCGTCGTTTATCCTTGCGGGAGTAGACCAGGTGCTGCCACCGTTGTTTGAATACGCGAAACAAATGTCGGCGTCTGAACCCGCTGGCGTAAGGCCTCTCTGCGCCCAGCATATGAACAATGTGCCGTCAAGCGCTCCCATCGAATTGTCGATGGCAAGCGACGGAAATGAATTTACTCTCACGCCCGTAGGAGGAAGAAATCCGCGTATGCCGTTTATTGTTATCGGATATGTCGGCGCGCTCCATGTGACGCCTCCGTCAGTCGATTTAGTAAAACCTATTTTATCCTCAATGTTCGAATTGTTTATGTTCGGTGTCGCCCATACGCAGAAAACGTCTCCTGTCGTCGATACGACAACCTTCGCTCCCTGTTCGTAGTGGTTCGCGGGAGGTGAGCCGATATTCTGGGGCGAAGTATAAGTCGCTCCGCCGTCGGTAGAATATGACATTACTATCCTCGGCTGCGTAAGATTGAAGTTGCTCCAGACAACGTATATCCTTCCGAAATAAGGACTCGTCGGATTTTTGTCGGCGGCTATTGAGTTCATGTCGTAAAGCGAACCTGACGGAACGACTATTCTCCCGTTCCAGCCAGCGCCGTTGTTCGTCGACCTGTCTGTTACTATGTAATCGTCGAAATAATTGTAAAGAATTTTGTCTGTAGCGAATACAGTGTACGGGTTTGTCGAGTAATAAACGGAACCGGGAATAATATCTCCTCCGTACCAGTTCGCACCTGAATTAAGTGAATAATAATACCCCATTCCGTTATCTGTGTTCGCCCCGATGAACAGATAAGCGGGGTTTGAAGGAGAAACCGATATAGACGGTTCTGTCTGATTGTTCTGACCGGAAAATACCCTTACGTTCGGATACTGGGTTACCGCGTATGTACCCGATTCGGTAAAACCCTTGTTGTTATAAACCTGCGCGCCCTGATTCGTGAATATCCCGTTCGGATTAAAACCGGAAGGCTTTATTGTCATCCTTTCCTGTGAGTAAACAGCCGATACTGTGAATAGAAAAACTGCAAGGATGTATTTTCCGTATTTCATAAATAATTTATTATTGCTGAAAAATAAACTTATTTCCTCTAAAAACAAACTGATTTAATGAATTCAGTCATTCGCCGAATATAGTTACTACCACGTTCCGGGGTCCGCCTTCGTTCCTGTGCTCGCACAGATATATTCCCTGCCATATACCAAGGTTAAACCGTCCGTCGGATACGGGAATGTTGACATTATTTCCTATCAGAGTCGACTTTATATGCGCTGTCATATCGTCTGGTCCTTCCGATGCATGCGAATACAGGTCGATTTCTTCGGGAACGTAATTGCTGAAATAATTCTCCATGTCCTTTCTTACTGACGGATCTGCATTCTCGTTTATCGTTATCGACGCCGAAGTGTGCTTTATCATAATGTGCGCTATTCCTTTCTTTATGCCGCTCATCTCCGGAACATTCCTCTCGATTTCGGACGTTACCAGGTGAAAACCCCTCTTTTTCGGAGCTAGTGAAAACTCTTTTTGTATGATTTTCATAATAGAAGAATTTAATTCCTGAACCCGGTTAATTTGTGTTTGCTGTTTCTTTCTGCCTGATAAATTTTTTACCTGCATGAAATTAACTAAATTTCATTTTTTATTACATACACAAATCTCATTCCTTTATAGGAAACACCGCCGCCGGAGCCGCTTCATCCGGATTCAGTTTTTCTACATTTCTCAACCTCCGGTTGAAAAACTTTTTCCTTGACAACGTAGGTAAAATACCATATATTATTATGGCTATGAAAATGCTGTTATTCCCTGCCGGATAAATGAGTGTTGCCCGGAAACAAATATGCCACGTATTCATTGTTTTTTCATTTATTTATTATTGAAAATGAAATTTTACGGCATATTTCAGGGGAAAAGTTTTCAAAATACATGTTTTTATTGGTACGGTACCGTTTTTTCCGAAACATTTAAAAAACCATTTCATAGTTTTTGCTGTTGTATCTTTAACTTATTTGTCACGTATTAATAAAGAAAAATTGTCATGAAATTATTTATTCTGCTTATACTTCTTTCCGTTTCCGCCGGTCTGCACGCTCAGTCGGACAGCATGAAAACTTCTGTCATAAAAGGAACGGTTAAAAACAGTAAAGGAATACCTGTCGAAGGCGCAAACGTAGTTATTGAAGGCACTATTGACGGCTCTACTACGGACGATAAAGGTTATTATGAATTCGAAACTTCGAAGTCCGGCAAACGCGTGATAATTTTTACCGCCGTGGATTTTGGCGAGAAAAAAATTAACACAGTCATAGACCCGGGCAGCACGCTCATTCTCGATGTTACTCTCAGCAATACGGAATTCAAAACTGATGAAATAACGGTAACTGCGAGTTCCTTTACTTCAGGCGAAAATTCCAAAGTCACTCTGTCTCCTCTCGAGATAACCAGAATACCCGGCGCGGATGCGGACCTTTACAGGGCAATTACTACTTTTCCCGGCTCAAATCAGGTCGATGAGGGAAGCCGCATTGCGGTGAGAGGAGGCGACCCGTCGGAAGTTCTCACATTCCTCGACGGCGCATCGCTCTACAATCCGTTTCTGTTCAGCGATAACTATAACACCTCTTCGTATTCAACCGTGAATCCCTGGGGAATGAAAGGGATTAATTTCTCGAGCGGAGGGTTTTCAGCGAAGTACGGTAACGTGCTCTCGGCCGTTCTCGACCTGCAGTCTTATGATATGCCGCAGGGCAAAGGACTGTTTGCCATTATCGGCCTTGCAAATGCGGGACTCTCGGGCGTTTACAGGACGAATGACGGAAAGTTCGGGGCGACGTTTTCAGCAGGACAGTTTTTCGTTAAACCGTTTCTTGAAATTAACAAGGACAATACCGATTTTTCTCCTGTGCCTACCGCTTCCAATATCGGCGGAACTCTCGTTTTCAGGACTTCCCGTACCGGACTGCTCAAATATTATTTGAATTACAGTTACGACAACATGGGAATAAGAAGCGAAAGCCCCACTTACAGCGGATATTATTTCGGCAGAACGAAAAATTTCTTTACAAACCTGAAATATTCTTTCGCTCCGACTGATATAAGCCTATTAAGTACAAGCGTTTCACTTAGCACGTATAACCGGACTAATAAATACGGAGTTCTGGATGAAGTATCCAATTCGCTTTACGGGAAAGTTAGAACAGATTTCGGTACGCCCGTTGCCGAAAAAATAGATTTGTCTGCGGGGCTGGAGTATGAATACAACGATGCGAAGGAAAACGGACGCATGCCCGCTTATTTTTACAACTTGCGTGAAGAAGCGCCTTATTTTACTCTCGATTACCTGCAGAAGACCGGAAGAGCCGGGGCATATGCCGAACTCAAGTACAGGCTTAGCGACGATTTCCTCGTTCAGGGCGGGCTCCGGAGCGATTACTATACTCTTACGAAAGACGCGGTCGTTGATCCGAGACTGTCTCTCGTTTTCCGCGTAACGAATCACAGTTTTCTGAAAGCCGCTACGGGCATATACCACCAGTTCCCGTCTCTTATTTATTTCCTGCAGGGGAATACGACAAACCTTAAACCCGAACAGGCCGTGCATTACATACTTGGCTATGAATATAACAGGGATAACGATTTTATACTGCGAATTGAATCATTCTATAAAGACTATTCCCGTCTTGTGTCGAACTCTTATAATTATTATAACTACACTTCGGAAGGAAGCGGATTTTCAAAAGGCATAGACGCGTTCATAAAAGTCAGGCTCAAACCTAAGTTCAACGGATGGATATCTTACTCTTACGTGGATTCAAAACGCACGCCTTATGACGGCGCGGATAAAATATCTGCGGATTTTGACATCACGCATACACTCTCTGTCGTTTCGGAATATAACGTTACTGATTACCTGACTGTAGGCGCGACATATAAAGTATCGACAGGGAAACCGTATACGCCTGTTACCGGAAGCATTTACGATCCGTCTCAGAACGCATACATACCGCTTTATGCCGAAAGGAACAGCGGAAGGTTTCCGGCTTACACCCGTATCGACATGAACGCGCAGTATATTTTTTCACTTTTCGGCAAGTTTGCCGTAGCTTTCCTGGCTCTAAACAATATCCTGAATACGGGAAACCTTTACGAATACAGCTATAACTTCGATTATACACAGAAGAAAACAATTAACTCGTCCAATTTCCGGACAATCTATTTCGGAATGGGATTACAATTATAAAACAATTATGAAAAACAAATTTAAAATTTTTCTTGCAGCTGTTTTAATCTTAACAGTTTCGGCCGGCATTATTAAAGCCGACGATTTCACAGACGCAATGCTGAAAGCGAAAAAGAACCTTCAGACTGCGATGAATTCCTACGATGAAAAAGCTCTTCTTAAATCAAGAGGGGAGTTTGAAAGGATTCTTCAGCTGAAAAAACAGGAATGGATAGTGAACTACTACATCGCTTTGATTGATTATTCCCTCGCAAGCTCTGCAATGTCGGACCCTTCGAAGAAAGATGTGGTAAAAAAATACACTGAATCCGGGTTTGCGAACCTCGACAAATCGATACTCGTAAGGGACGACTTCGCGGATTCCTATGTTCTCCGTTATGCTCTCCAGTTCAACCGCTGGGTTTATGAACAGGATAAGATGAACGATATTATCGCGGCATCCGAGGAAGCAAAAACAAAGGCGGAGAAACTTGAGCCTGAAAATCCGCGACTGTATCTGATGGACGGCATCTCGACATATTATACTCCCGAAATGTTCGGGGGCGGCGTTAAGAAAGCTGTTCCTTTGCTTGAAAAATCTCTCGACCTTTTCGGCAAAAGGACAGAAAAGGAAGCTTATTATCCGGACTGGGGAAAAGATATGACTTACGGCTTCCTCTGCCTTGGGTATCTGAAAAGAGATGACGAAGGTGATAAGAAACTTGCCGCCGATCTTTATTCTAAAGCGTCAACCGAATTTCCGAATTCTACATTTCTTTCGGGGTATGTGAAAAAGGAAATGGACAAACTTAAATGATTTCTCTTTCTTTCCGGAAAGAAATATGCTCTGATTGTAAAATGCTAGATGTTAACTGCTAATTGCAAAGAGTGTCCCCCGCTGGCGGGGGTGCCCCGATTCATCGGGGCGGGGGTGGGTGGCTTCCAAATTATAATATACAGTTTGCAAATTGAAAAGAGCCTCTTTAATCGAGGCTCTTCTTCTAACTCCTAACTCCTGTCTTCTGCTCTAATTGTTAATTGTTAATTGTTCATTGGAGTTAATCCCTCCCCATTCAATGACCGTAAATCCTTTCCTTTCGATCTTTTTTATCTCCGGTGCTTTCAGCTCCGTCTTCACATAAACCGGTTTGAAATGGAAATTAAGTCTGACAAGCGTTTCGGGCGCGGGGATTATATCGAGCCGCATATTGTTCTCAAGAAATTCATTTCCGAGAAGCTTTATCTCATAGTAGTTCGCTTTCTTCAGGTCTTTCAGCCAGTATTCCTTGAACTGCTCTGTTTCCTTTTTGTTTAATCCCATCGCCGGCAGTGTTTCGTCGAACCACTTCTCGATTTTATTGTATTCGACAACCCATCCTTCGTCCGGCAGGTCAATCCTGTTCAGCGCGGCTTCGTAGAACAGATAATCGTACTTTCCGTCTATAATGCCGTCCGGTGACGCGTTCACATTCCATCCTGTTCCGTAATCGGGCTCTGTAACCGTCAGATGTCCGTTGACTATGACTTTCACGCTGACATTCATGTTCTTTTCCGGGTATAAATATACGGCCGGCTTCTTCACTACAGTATTGTTCGGCGATGAATTTTTGAAATATTTGTTGTAAACGTCTACAAGGTTTCCTGATATATAGTATATCATGTCCACTGAAAATGTTATTCCGCCTTTTGCTATTTCTACTGCGCCTTCCGGTGATTCTGTCGTCAGCATGCAGGATGTGTTTATAAACTTCCCGGAGTTCTTGCCGAATCCCTTAGTGTTTTCCATCATGAATCCAAGCACCGAACCTTCATCGCTCGAAGATAAAGACTCCGGATAAAGATCTAAGATCGTAAACGTAACGTCATAGCCCTGCTTTTCACCGGTTATCGGCCGTATTGTCACAAGACTCTTTTCTGCCATTGAGTATTTTTTAATGTACGCGGTTTTATAGTAAGATGCTGTGATGCCGTCTTTAACTGCTTTGAGTAATGACTCGTAACTGTCGCAGAGCATGGGCGAATCCTGCGCGAAACTTTTTATACCTGTAACGGCCAGAATCATCAGAACCGTTAATGCTGCTATTGATATTTTATTCCTCATAAGATTTGTTTTTCTTTTATACTGCAGTTTATCCGTTATGTTTCCAAATTGAAACAGATAAATTATTTTTTTAAAAGATTCAATCTGAAAACGTAAACAATTATTCTATAAGTAACAGAGAGAAGTATTCAAAAAGAATGTTGAGTTCTCAATATGAGACTGGAAGTCTATTAATTTTTAAATGAATCTAAATATTTTCAAAAATCATTGCCGAAACACTTCAATTTGCCCCAAAAATGATGATATTTAGTGGCATATATATTGCAACACATTAGATTGAATACTTCAAAAAACATATGAAATATATAATCGTTGCTCTGTTACTTAACATGAGCATTTTCAGTCTGTTTGGTTACAGTCAGATATTTACAGACGGTTTCAATCCCTACACAACAGGAGATCTCGGCACGCAGGGAGGATGGGCTCCGCTCGGTCCCGGCGCGCAGATACAGGTCGAATCGTCCAGTCCGATGAACTACAACGGTTATCCGGGCTCCGATCTTCAGAATTATATCACTGTACCCCAGTCAAGCGTTGCATGGTCTTACAAAAATTTCAGTTCCCAGTATCTTTCAAGTGATTTTAATCTGTGGGTGTCATTCCTCATTCGGATTAATTATAATGTATCAAACGGAAGTTATATAATGACGTTCCGTGACTTTGACAACAAAACGGACGGAGCCATGCTTTATGTTACGCAGGGCAGCAGCAGCAGTTATGTTAATTTCGGTGTATGCAAACTTTCGCAGATAGCTTATTCCGGAGACTATTCAGTTAGTTCTGTCCATCTTATCGTAATGAAGTACTCTTATCATCTGTCTGTAAGAGATACGATGTTCTTGTGGGTTGACCCCGTACTAAACAACGGCGAACCGTCTGTCTCGTCAGCCGTGGCATTTGATGCCGCCAATAACGATCCTAACTGGAAAACATCTGTAAGTTATATTGACTTACGGCCTCTGAATAATAATGTCGGTTTTTCCCTTGACGGCTTCAGGCTCGGAAATACCTGGCAGCAGGCGCCCCTTCCCGTTTCGCTCGAATCGTTTAACTATTCAGTTTCCGGAAGCAGTGTTAAATTGAGATGGGTCACTTCTTCCGAAACAAACAATAAAGGATTTGAAATTATTCGTAACGGATGTACAGCGGGATGGATAGACGGTAAAGGCAGTACCAATATTCCGCAGAACTATATTTTCGAAGATAAGTATCTCCCACCCGGTGATTATAACTATTCATTAAAGCAAATAGATTATAACGGTGTCAGTACCACCGCCGGGAATATAAACGGCGTAAAGGTGAACCCGCCGCATAAATTCAGAGCCGATGTATTTCCCAATCCTTTTAATCCCTCAACGAAAATAAAATTTGACCTGCCTGATGATTGCCATCTGAAAGTAAATGTTTACGAAGCTTCCGGTAGACTTGTGAAAACTGTTGCTGATGAATTCAGATTAAAAGGCGCTTATGAAATTCCATTCGACGGAAGCCGTCTTTCGTCCGGTGTTTATATCTGCTCGATAAATGCGGGGGATAAATCAATGATAAAAAAGATTGTGCTCGCTAAATAAGGAAAGCAGGCCAAAGGCCTGCTTTCAATCTTCCTCCTGAAAATGATAAGGAGGTAAAAATGTTTGTTATATTATTTCACCAGTATCATTTTTTTCACATCGGAGAAATTGCCGGCTTCTATCTTGTAGAAGTAAACTCCGGATGATATATTTCTGCCGTCAAATGAGACAGAATATGTACCCTGATTAAGATTCCTGCTCAAAAGTACTGCCATTTCCTTTCCGGTGATATCATAGACTTTCAGCGTTACATATTCCTTTGACGGAATACTGAATTTTATGTTTGTTACCGGGTTGAAAGGATTCGGATAGTTCTGCAATAAACTGAAATTCTTCGCTGTTTCCGTTTCTCTTCTAATATCCGTCGGCGTGATAGCAGAAGCGTCAAACCACAATGCGGTGGTCGCGCCCGCAAAAAGTACGCCGCCCGCGTAAGAGGTAGCTCCGGTCTTGAATCCGATTACGTCAGGAGCAGTCGTGTTTCTGGAATTGTTTGTAGCGTTGACAACCTGATGTCCTGAGAAACCTGTGGCGAGGGAGAATGTGCTTTTGTAAACAATTGTATCGTATGAGGCGCCCGTAGAATGGTATGCTAACCTGAATGCACCCTGTGATTCCGAGCATTTCAGAGACGAGTTGTTTTCATTGCCGGAACCTGAAGTAAGCTGCACGTCAGATACCCACGGATTAGTTCCCGTCAAAGCATATGTGTAATAAATGTTTTCGTCTGAACCCGTGCTTCTCGTGTATGTAAGACCCATTTCGTTCGTAATCCTGTTGACCGCGAGACTTCCGCTGTATTCGGGATCAGTCGAAGCGCCCGTATTGTATTGCTTCCAGGCCGTGGCTGTACCGATTCCGCTGAGCGCGACGTACCTCAGACGCATGTTCTCGTTTGTTGTTGTAAGATTGTTCGTTAGATTTACGTAAATGGTGTCGCCCCCGGCTGCGAAATGATTGTAATCAACGTCAAGGTCGTAATCGTTGTAAGAGTTTCTTGCTGAATCGACTACCCAGTTGTATCCCCAGTCTGTCGACATGTTCAGCAAAGCGACGTTCGTGACGCCGGTTGCCGTATCGAGCTGCTGATATGTTACATACCAGTATGTCAATCCCGGAGCGTATGTGAATCCGTCAGAAACTATCGCCGGACCGACAAATCCCTTGCCGTCGACATTGGCTCTGATTAGCGCGCTGCGACCGCCTGTGCCGTCGTCCTTGAATGATATCCAGTAAAGATTCCCGGCGTAACTCGATAATGATGGAGTTACCGAACAGGCTACTCCTAAACGGAATCCGCCTGTTGAGTCTGTTACGAACATATCGAATGAATGAAACTTGCCGACTGAAAGATAATAATATGTTATTCTCGTCCAGTTAAGTCCGCTGTTTGTAGATTTGTAAAAACTGACTGTGTCTTTTGTTCCGTTTAGCGAGCCGGCGAACAATACTCCTGTCGTATCCGTGCAAAGACGAATATTCTTGTACATCTGCCTGGGATTTCCGGGTGAACCTGTCGCTACTGTGCCGTTAGTTATTCTAACGTCTCCCGCACCCCAGTCAGGCTGATTCGGGTTGAACGGCGGCCTTGATTCGCAAACTCCCTGATGAAGAGGGGAATTTGTCTTTTCGCTTTCTGACGTGAACTTATCCGGATATTGTGCTTTCAAAATATCTGATAATTCTTTATATAAAGTCAGATTACCGGCATACTTTGCCTGTACAATCTGTCCCCAAAGTTTTGCGTAATCGGAATTATCGGTGTTGCTTCCCGACGGAAACGATTCTTCCCTTATCTGATTTTGTGTCTGGGAAAAAGAAAGTGCTGCGATTAATAATAAAAACAGTGTGATTAACTTTTTCATGCTTTTTAAACTCCCTTTATGGTTTGAATTTAAATTTATTGATTTCCCATTCAAAATTCAATAATGAAGGGTTAAATGAAATCTTTATTGAGTGTTTTGTATGAATTTATGACATTTTTTAGCTGTTTTTATTCGAAAAACTTTTTATAACGTTTGTAAAATAATTTCTCCTTATGAGACACGCCTTTTCAACCATACTTTTTCTATTTGTTTCCTTAGAGTGCGGAAATTTGTTGCTTCAGACTAAGAGCATCTTCATCAATGTGTCTGATGTTCATGCCGACTTCAATATGATTGAAGGTACACAAGGGAAACCTTACGACGGAAAATGAAAAAACCGGATTGCATCCTTCATTGGTTTTAAACTGAATTACCGGAAACATACCATACACATGACTGCATTTCCGAAATAATATAATTACTCTGTCATTACTTTATAATCTGAAATTTTGTAAATATGACAGCTGATATCAGGCAGACCATGCCCGTTATGATTCCTGTTTCGGATACGTAATAAGCAGCATTTCCCTCATGAACGGTCATTTCATAAAACATCCCCATGAGTATTATATTGCCGCTTGAATGAAGGACGACACCGGTCCACAAACTTTTTGACTTCAAAACAAGTATGCTCCGAATGAACGAATATCCCGTAAGCACCATCGTAAAAGAAGGAAGCGCTATCCACAATGGTGTACCCTGTCCGTAAACACCGTAAAAGAAGGCAGGGAAGTGCCACACTGACCACAATACGCCTGTTGCAAGTGAGGTTGTTGTAAATGAGTATCTTTCAAGAAGCTTCGGCGTCAGAAAACCAGACCAGCCCGCTTCCTCGCCGAAAACTATAAGACAGGTGAATATAAATCCGATGCTCATCTTCGAGAGAACACCCGCGATGAAAGGAGCAGGCAGCGAAAAACCGGCCATCCTTGCCCATTTATACATCACGACTTCTTTAGTGGTGAATTCAGTCAATCCCGTTATCCAGCAGGCTCCATATGCGATAATTGCTATTACAAGCGGCAGTGCATATGCGTAGATGAGGAATCTTATTTTCCCTGGTTTCCATCCGTAACCTTTGATATTGCCTTTGCAAATTACAGAAGTAACTATTGCTGCGATTCCCGGACAATACATCATCAGCACGACAGGGATGACCTGTTTATCTCCTCCGTTGAATATCCAGAGGTATGCGGCAGTTGTTAGAAGAGTTAAAACAGCAAGGAATGTCAGGAGTTCTCTTTTAGCAAAGCGTGATCCGGAATTTCCGTCAGCTTCCGTCATAATCAAATTCACTGGATTAGTTATACTTATTTAGACCTGAAAATATATCCCAGGGTTTCATGATGTAAATTTCATTATTTATGTCGGGATGATCCCTAGTCCTCGGGACGACCTATACTAATAAAAAAAGACTCATGGTTTCCCATGAGCCTTCTGTTTTGTCGGGATGATCCCGAGTCCTCGGGACGACCTATACTAATAAAAAAAGACTCATGGTT
>CAIKZJ010000404.1 GCA_903831845.1 uncultured Ignavibacteriota bacterium | reverse complement strand
GAAGCTTTGTTCGTTCTCATTATTGAGAATATGAAGAAAGGGTGCTACCCCTCTTTTGGCATTTTTTATGATATTATCGCTCAACTTGACCATAGAGACGTTTTCAGGCGGTTTGAATTTGTATCACCGCGTATTATGACAACATTCGTCAGCATCGCGCTTGATAATGGAAATATCGCCCTTGCAGACTCAATATGCGCCAAACTGGGAAACAAAATAGGCGAATCAGCCTCGAACACTTTGAGTCTGTGTCATGCAATGATTGAATTCTCGAAAGGAAATTTTTTAAAATCGAAAAAACTTCTTACCGAAGACAAATCCAGAGACCCCGTAATTTACGTTTTTAACAAAACGCTGCTGATGAAGATTTATTTTGAAACAGGGGAATTGCGCAATATTTATCCCCTGACGGATACGATAAAACACTACATGCAGAGGAGAAAAGAAATAAACGATATGAATATGAACGTCCGGTTGTTTCTGATTGCTATTAATAAACTGGCAAAAGTCAGAAAAAACGAAGGAAAGGGGTTGCATGATCTGCTGTCTTTAAACATAGATGACAGACTTTATTTCCATAAACAATGGATTGCCGATAAAATTACAGGATTGATCAATCATTCCGGTGAACACCCGCAGTAAAGCATTGGGGTTCTATAAAAAAATTGATTATTGTTCAAATTGTTGCTATCTTAAAGTGGGGTTTTATCGGTATTTATCAATTTTGTATCTTTCCGTACAGGGGTTATTTGGATAACAATGGGTAAGTTAAAAAGTTTGATATTATTATCCGATGAAGATAAAATTTCTTTCTCCGAATCCTTTCATACTGACAGTCATTTTTGTCGTCCTGACAATAATAATTATTATTTCATTCATATTCTATTATTCCGGCAGGAAAGAATACCTTAAAAACTACTATTCCCGCGAACTCGTCATTCTGACTGATTCAAAAATTAAAAGACTGGAATCATGGAGAAATGAAAGATTCGGGGATGCCAGCATACTTTCGAACAACACTGAATTCACTGCACAAACCGAGAAATATCTGCACGGTAAATTAAACAAAGTTGAGAAGCCTTATGTTGAAACATACCTTGACCTCTATGTCCGCTATTATGATTACGACGATGTCATCATCGTGGATACTGCAATGCAGGTAAGGTACTCCTCCTCGAAAAAAACAACAAGAATAGCAAAGCCAACGGAGTCGTTTATACGCGAAGCCGCTGAACTCGGAAAACCATATTTCAGCAACCTTTACTTCAACGAAATACACAATGCCGTATTTATAAATATTGTGGCGCCGATGTTTTTCTCGGGTAAATTCATAGGTTCTGTCGTCTTTAGATTAGACCCCGATGATTTTCTGTATCCCTATATAGAAGAAGGCCCGCCAGGTGAAAATACATCCGAAACTCTTATGTTCTGCGTCGAAGGCGATGAAGTTGTCGCTCTTAATGAGCTGCGACACAAAAAAAATTCAACCTTTAACGTAAGGTCCAAAATCAACGAAGAAAATAAAGATGTGATTGCGGTTAAAACCGCTATGGGTATGTACGGACTGAATGAAGGCGTTGATTACAGGGGTGAAAAAGTGCTGGCGGACTCAAGGAAAATTGAAAATTCTCCGTGGTTTATTGTATCAAAAATCGACCTTAAGGAGCTTTATGAACCGTTAAATGATGATATTCTTAAGGCGGGTATCGCTGTCAGTTCTATGATGCTTCTTTTCGGATTAAGCATTCTCTGGATATGGTCAAACAGGAAAAAAGCGCTTCAGATAATACTGCTGAAAGAAGAGACTCAGAGACTCGCTCTACACAAGCATTTCGAGCATCTTGTGAAATATGCAAACGATATGATAGTCCTGTCAGACAGCGATATGAGGATTATCGAGGCTAACGACAGAGCGCTTGAAACATACGGATACTCAAAGGAAGAAATTAAGGAAATTACTCTGCGGAATTTTGTCACACCCGAATCGCATCCGATTCTTGAATCCCAGAATATGCAGGATACAAGAATGAAAGAGGGCTTGATTTACGAAACTACACATAAAAAGAAAGACGGGACAACCTTTCCCGTAGAAGTAAGCTTGAGAATGTTCGAAGCAGGAAGCGATGTTTTCTACCAGAGGATTATCAGGGACATCACGGAAAGGAAAAAAGCCGAAGAAGCGCTCGTGGAAAGCGAGCATAAATACCGCAATCTTTACGAAAGCATGGCCGACGGGTTTGTCATTGTGGACTCGCAAGGAGTGTGCCTGGAATTTAACAGCGCGTACTTGAACATGCTCGGCTATACGGCCGATGAGCTAAGAAAACTGACTTATAAGGACATCACACCCGAAAAATGGCATCATCTCGAAAAGGCTGTTCTCAGTGAGCAGTTCTATGAGAAAGGATACTCCGGTGT
>CAIKZJ010000403.1 GCA_903831845.1 uncultured Ignavibacteriota bacterium | reverse complement strand
TCGGAATAAAGTATATCCCTCATTCCGAACCTGTTCTTTATAATGAACCTGTCTTCCAGAAACTCGATTTCTTTCTGCTTTACCGCGTTTACAAGCAGCGCGGCAAGGGTGTAAACTACGAAAAGCATCGTTATGTATATTATCGGGTCGTGAAACACTATCCTGAACTCATCAGCCCCGAAATTCCCCCTCAATGCCGCGTAAATGACCAGGAACACGAGATATATCACCAGCGATTTGTAATAAAAATCCAGCCTGGCTTTGTATGTTCTTTTATGTTCCATATCAGTTTATGGTTTTGATTATTTCGTTAACAATTTTTTCGACTGCATCGCGGTCGTACATTACCGACGCGTTTTTTCCGAGTTCCCCGAGTCTTGTATCGTTAAAAATCAGTTCGTTTACTTTCGACTGAAGAATTTCCGCCGCTTCGCTCTCCCTTACCATTACAGCAGCGTTCAGGTTTGACATCGAAAGAGCGTTCTTTTCCTGATGATTCTCCGCAGCGTAAGGATAAGGTATCAGCACAGCCGGCTTTCCGAGAAAACTAAGCTCCATTATGCTGCTTATTCCCGCCCTGCAAACAACAAGGTCGGCGGCGGAATATGCCTTATCTATTTCCTTTATGAAATCAAGCACCTTCACGTTGGCGTATTTGTTTCCGGTCTCGGCGATGATCCTGTCGTAATTGTTCCTGCCGACCTGCCAAATAAGGTTTATGTTTTTCTCCGTCAGCATACCGAGCATCTTGCCTATAGCGGCGTTAATCCCCGCCGCGCCCTGGCTGCCGCCGAATACAAAGAGAGTCCTGTTATCGTTGTCAAAACCGAAATATTTTTTCGCCTCTTTTTTTTTCCGTCAGTTTCAGCCTGCTTCTTACCGGATATGAAATCTTTACTACGTTGTCTTTTCTCTTGAGGTAATTCAGGGTTTCCCCGAAATTTATTATCACCCTGTCCGCCTTGCCCGACATTGTCTTCGTAACCTTGCCCGGATATGAATTGCCTTCCTGTATGACTGCCGGAATGCCTTTCTTGATCGCCGAATAGACTACAGGACCGGATACGTATCCGCCCGTGCCTATCACCGCGTCCGGCCTGAACCCTTCAAGTATTTTTTTGCACGCCCTCATCGAGCTGAAGAAATCTTTTATGAACTTAAAGTTTTTAAAAATGTTCTTTCTTGAAAAACCCGAAACGCCTATAAGCTTTATTTCATATCCGTTCTCTGGAACAACCTTTTCCTCCATCTTGCCTTTCGCGCCTACGAAGAGTATTTCAGCGTCTCTGAACCTCTCCTTCAACCCGTCCGCAATCGCAATCGCGGGAAATATATGCCCGCCGGTTCCGCCGCCAGTCATCACGAATCTCATGCGGTCTCCGCCTTTTTTTCTTCGGGCATTTCCGCCTGCGCGTCCCTGAAAGACGAAATGTTCAGAAGAACGCCGGCAGCCATCGCGTTCAGTATAAGAGCCGTTCCGCCGAAACTTACGAACGGTATCGGTACTCCTGTCGTCGGGAATATTCCGCTCGCGACCGACATGTTTACTATAGCGTATGATACAAGCAACGTCGTTATTCCGAATGCGAGATACCTTCCGAACGGGTCCTGCACCTTCTTAGCGGT
>CAIKZJ010000402.1 GCA_903831845.1 uncultured Ignavibacteriota bacterium | reverse complement strand
TTCGCGATGATTTCTATTTCGTCGTTGTTGTAACCGAGAAGCTCTGAGTTCTTTATAAGATAGTAAGAATGCCTGTGGTGCTGCGACTGCGATATACTGTGCCCTATGTCGTGAAGCAGGCATGCAGCTTCGAGAAACTCCCTGTCCCTGTCTGTCAGCTCGAACCTGTCCTTTATGCTGTTGAAAATCGTTTCACAGAACCGCAGGACTTTAACTGTGTGCGGCTCGTCATAATTGCACTGCCTGGCAAGGTTTAGTATGCTTCTGTATCTGACGTTGCTCACGTCGGCCGACTCGAGCGCCTTGTGCTCCTTGTCTATCGTGTCGAAAATTATCCCCTCGCGGAGCGAGTAGCTCGCAAGCGTGATTTCCTTTATTCCCAGTTCAAGAAAAATCTGCTCGAGGACTATTGCTCCAGCAGTGATAATATCCGCGCGTTCGGAATCAAGCCCCTCAATTTTTTTTACCTGCGATAAGTCCCTGCAGCCGAGTATGTTATCCAGCGCCTGTTCAAACTGTTCGGAAGTATACCTGAAATTATTGAAGTTGAATTCAGAGGTGTCGCCTTTTTCCGTTTCCGAAAGGATTATCCTGCCTATGTTGGTAATCGTACCGGAAGTTCCGACGACGCATTCGTAATTTTCCTCCTTAACCTGCCGAATTACGGGGTTCATTATAAGCCTGGCGTAGCGTCTCGCTTCTTCGATATTATCTTTGCTGAATTTGCCGCCGCTGAAAAATTTCTCGGTCAGCCTGACCGCTCCGAGCTTGACGCTGTTCGCGTATACGGCCTGTCCGTTCTGGCCTATAAGAAATTCAGTGCTGCCGCCGCCGATATCAATAAGCATTATTCTCTTCCTGAAAACGTCAAGAGACTGAAGAACCCCGAGATAAATCAGGCGGGCTTCCTCGAACCCCGAGACAACCTCGATGTGGATACCGGTTTTATCCTGAACCGAATATATGAACTCGTCCCTGTTAAGCGCTTCTCTCACCGCGCTCGTCGCTACCGCCCTTATTTCTGCGCCGAACGAATCGCTTATTATCTTGAAACGCCTGAGCGTCGCGAAAGCGCGTTCCATCGCGTCGGGAGAGAGGTACTTCATGTCAGTCGAGCTTTTCCCGAGACGCACGACTTCTTTTTCCTTTGTAAGCACCCTCACGATTCCGCTGTCGTTCACTCTCGCAATAATGAGATGGAATGAATTTGTACCGATATCTATGGCTGCTAGATTTCTTTCTTTCATCTGTGTTTCCCCGTTTCGATTAATTTCACTGATTCCTCCATAACACGTTCCACTGTAATTCCGTCTATATCTTCCGAAGCTGATTGTACGCACCTTCCGTGCTCGTTCATCGGACCCCATTCGTAGGCGTGGGTCGGACCGAACAGCCCGATAACCTTCGCGTTGACGAATGCAGCGACGTGCATCAGGCCCGTGTCGTTAGTAACGTAAAGATCGACGTTTGCGAGCACTGCCGCAATTTTCCTCAAATGCGGTTTTTCAATAATTACCGGCTTTATGTTCTTCTTCTCAAGCTTAGGAAGTATATATTCCGTAACTTCTTTATCCATATATCCCGATGTAAGCAGTATATACGGATTATATTTTTCGTTCAGCGCTTCTATCAGTTTTACGAATTTGTTCCTGCTCCAGCGGTTCTGCGATTTTCCGGCTCCAGCGTGAAAAGCGAATACTTTGCGGCCGGAATCCGGAAAATGCTCCTTGTAAAAATCCTTTGCGAATTTTATCTCGTCGTGATTCAGTTTAATCCTTATCTTCCTTCTCTCCGATTCCGAAAAATCCGCGCCCAGAAGCCTGCCGTAGTCCAGATTCCTTTCCATCTGGTGAATTTCCTTTCCGCTCCATTTGAAATCGACTGAATCCGTCAGCAGGTTGGCGGAGCCGTTCCTGTGGCCGTTAATGCTTGCCGCGCCGATTCTGATTTTCGCGCCCGAAAGGAAATTAATGTAATGTGAAGTCGATGAGGCGGATACCGTAGAAGGCACTATTCCTATTTCGTATTTCCGTTTCCTTACCGCCCGAATCAGCTTGAAGAAACTTCCGAGTTTTGTCTTGTCGAATATTATGAGATTGTCTATGAAACCGCTCTCGTCGCCTTCGTACATTCTGCAGTTAAACGGCGATGCCACGAGCGTTATCGAAGCGTTCGGGAATTTCTTCTTAAGGGATGCGAAAAGCGGCGTGCAGCAGAGCATATCGCCGAGCTGGTTATGCTGGCGCACAACCAGAATGTTCTTTACCTTAACGGTTTCAAAGCTCTTCGTAGTGGGCATCGACGACTTTATCCTTATCAATTTGTGATTTCTTCTGCTGAGGGGACCCGCCCTTTACATTTGAATCGTCCGGGCTGTTCGACCTGAGCCTGTAGAATATCCCCATCAGAAATTTCAGGATGTAATAAAGAAGTGCGAAAATTATCAGATATCCAAAAAACTTTATCATGTCTTATTTGTTTGCTGCTTTCCTTGCGGAAGGGTCAAAATACTCCATATTGCCGTGAACAGGTTTCATAATTTCCGCCATCAGATCTTCAAAATCCTTCGGGTTGTTGACGAAATCGATTTCAGCCGCATTGACTATAAGCACGCGCGAAGCTTTGTACCTGAAAAAGAAATAGTTGTATCCCTCGTTGAGGTCTTTTATGTATGATTCCGCTATCGGTTTCTCCGCCGGCCTTCCGCGTTTGTTTATGTTCGACATGAGACGGTCAACCGTGGACTGAAGGTATATAACAAGGTCGGGAACGACTATGTTTCTTTCTATGAAAGACACCATTTTCTCGTAAAGCTCAAGCTCGTCGTCGGCGAGATTCAGGTAAGCGAATATCTTGTCCTTCTCAAATATGTAATCGGATATTATATACTGGTGAAAAAGGTCCTCCTGCCTTAACTGAAGCAGCTGTTTATATCTTGTCAGAAGAAAATATATCTGCGTGTGAAAAGCGTACCTGGGCGGATTTTTGTAGAACTTCTCGAGGAACGGATTGTCCTCGAAATTTTCAAGAATGAGCTTCGCATTTAGTTTCTCCGCAAGCTTCCGAGCGAGCGATGTCTTGCCCGCTCCTATAACCCCCTCAATCGCTATGTATTTTATCGTGTCTCCGGGCACTATTTTCTCTGTTTGTAAGGTTTAACTTTCGACTTGTCCCTGGTATCCGTCAGCATCTTTTTCATCGTCTTCATCATTACCGGATGCATGAATTCGGGAGCTATTTCGTTCATCGGAACCAGAACAAACTTCCTGTTCTGGATTTCCTTGTGAGGGACCGTAAGATTCTCCGACTGGTAAACAAGGTCGCCGAAGAAAAGTATGTCTATGTCAATTTCCCTTTCGAGCCATTTGCCGCGCTTTGTCCTTCCTACTGACTGCTCCGTCGCTTTGAGGAACTTGAGCAGTTCTGAAGGCGTGAGATCCGTCTCGATCTTCAGAACGTTGTTGAGAAAACTCTCCTGGTCCCTTATTCCCCAGGGTTCTGTTTCGTAAATCGAAGAAATTTTAATCAGTTTTATTCCTTTGTGCCCGGCGATCGCATCAGCGGATTTTTTAAGATACGCCGCCCTGTTTCCCACATTAGACCCAAGCCCTAAAAATACGTTCTCTTTCACTTTCTTTCCAGCTCGTTTATGATTTCGACCGAATCTATAATCCCAAGCGGCGCGTTCGGCTTCCTGACCTTGACAATAACCTTGCTGACGAGCGGGAAATTCCCGATTATCGCCTCGCAAACCTTTATGTTGGCTGTCTCTATAAGGTTGAACTTCTCCTTGCCGAACATCTCCTTAACGAGATTGTACACGGCAAGATAGTTCACCGTCCTGCTTAGCTTGTCGCTGTGATTCAGTTCCTTTAAATCGCAATGCATCTCTATATCAACCTCGAACTGGTTTCCGAAAACTTTCTCGTGCTCCAGGTCCCCGTGATACGCGAAGAACTTTGCGTTGTTTATTTTAATTACTGTATATTTCAAGTATTACTTTTTCTTCTTAACGGTTTTCTTTGCGGATTTTTTCGCCGCTTTTTTCATCTGTTTGTTTACTTTCTTTACCGCCTTCTTTTCCTTTTTAACGCTCTTCTTCGCGGTCTTTTTTGCGGCTTTGGCTTTGGCTGAAGCTTTCACTTTTTCGAGCGCCGCCGCGACAGTCTTTCCGATGTCGGCGGGCGATTCAACGACGTGAATTCCGCATTCTTTCATAACTGACATTTTTTCGGCCGCCGTGCCTTTTCCGCCCGCGATAATCGCGCCGGCATGTCCCATCCTTCTTCCCGGAGGAGCCGTTCTTCCGGCGATGAACCCTATCACGGGCTTCTTAACGTTCTTCTTTATGAAATATGCCGCTTCCTCTTCAGCGTTGCCGCCGATTTCGCCTATCATTACTATGGCTTCCGTATCCTTGTCCTGATTGAATAATTTTATGGCGTCAAGAAATCGCGTGCCTATAACAGGGTCGCCGCCGATACCGATGCATGTCGACTGCCCGATACCGAGTTTTGTCAGCTGGTCCACGGCTTCATACGTGAGGGTTCCGCTCCTTGAAACGACGCCTACTTTACCTTTTTTATGAATGAATCCTGGCATAATGCCTATCTTGCATTCGCCGGGAGTTATGATTCCGGGACAGTTTGGACCGATGAAACGTACGCTTCTGCCGTTCTTGTTGAGACTCTGCACGTAATCGTAAACGCGTATCATGTCCCTTGCGGGAATTCCTTCGGTTATGCAGACAACAAGATCTATTCCCGCGTCCGCGGCTTCTATTATCGCGTCAGCCGCGAATCCCGCCGGAACGAATATCACGGAAACGTTCGCCTTAGTTGCCTTGACCGCTTCCCTGGCCGTATTGAAAATAGGAACTTTGTCCGCGAACAGCGTTCCGCCTTTTCCGGGCGTTACGCCGCCGACAACGTTCGTGCCGTATTCAATCATCTGTGTTGCGTGAAATGTACCCTCGGAACCTGTGATTCCCTGTACGATTACTCTTGATTTCTTATTTACTAAAATGCTCATAAATTATTTTTTCTGTTTATTTTACTACGTTGCTTTTTATTTTCCACTTGCCCGTCTTGTCGGCGACAAGGTTGTAAGTTATTGTGCTTTCCTTTTCAACCTCTTTGCCGTCGCTTCCGACAGTCGTTTGTTTAACTTTAACCTTTACGGTAGCGGTCTCACCCTTTTTAGACAGCACCGAAGGCGGTTCTGTTATTATAAATTTCTTTACCCCCTTGTAATTCTTCTTGAAACTGTCAGCCGACCTGTTTTCCCAGACCTGGCTGGCCTTCTTCATGTTTGCGTCAAAGGTCTTTGAATCGCTGACGCCTCTCTGAATAAACTCCAGATAATCCCCCACGGCTGTCTGGGGATTGTCCAGCCTCTTGTTAAGCTCCTTTTCTTTCTGCTTGAACTTGTCTTTGTCTTTCGTTTTCAGCGTGTCCTTCGCGGTTTTGGAGGTGTCGGTTAAACCTGTCTCCTTACCCTGCGATATCATCGTCGAATCTATCTTCTTAAGCCTCTCCTCCCACTGTCTTAACTGCTCTTCCTTGATCTTAAGAAAATCTTCCTTGTCTTTCAGTTCTTTTTCCTTATCGGAATACTGTTCTTTCTGCTGAGGAATGTTTGACGTTTCCTCTTTCTTGTTGCAAGATGTGATGGTTAAGATAAAAGATATAAGAATTACTCCGGCAAGTAAAAATTTTATCCGTTTCATGTTTATATAATTTTTTATCAAAATATGTTATTTCCTTTTCATATTCAATTGATTATTTGAAATTTGAGAAGAACTGACCCCGGTGTAATAAGAATAATTACAAGGGAAGAATCTGTTCTTCCTTCAGTATGACCGCGTCAATCACATGCGTCGAACCGCGTCCGTAATTGATTTTTATGTGCATTCTTATAATCTTGATAATACAGCGTGTTTCAGTTAATTTGATAGTTAAATATTTTCGCGGAAAATATCCGGCCGGCGTTAAAAACCGGTTTTTGGGGTAAGGCGGAAATGCACGATTTTCAGTAATGCGCAGAATTTTTACATTAATATTGTTTGTTTTTGCATTGAAATCAGGTTTTGCCGGACAAAATCCGTATGATCTGCCTAAAACAAACTTCAACGTCTTTACGGAAGTTCTCGGCAAAGGTCTCGGACTGCTGGAAGACGATATAACTATACTCGGCAGGGACAAAATTTTTAAACTTGACGCCGGCACGGATTCGGAAATGAAAAATTTCTTTCTCAACGTGTTCAGGCAGAAACTCGGCTCCTACAGATTCGTTTACGAGCAAAGAACAGACAGCTGCGATTACCGTATAAACATAAAGGACCTTTCAATGGGCGTGAGTTACACAAGGCCCGAAGGCAAGTCTCTTCTCGGCGAGGAGTTAACCCGGAGAGTGATTTCCGTGTCCTTTGAATATACATTCTATAAAAACGAAACGAAGGTTGCAGGGAAGAAATTTTCGGAAAATTATAAAGACAGCATTAATGTTAAAGACTACGAATACGTTCAGAACCAGGATTTCCCGTTCATGAATTCGGAACTGCCCGAAAAATCATTTCTGGGCAGGGTGTTCGTTCCTGCGCTGGTTGTTCTGACATCTGCTGCGGCGGTAGTTTTATTTTTTACAATAAGAAGCAAATAACATGATAAAATATATGAAATTGTATTTGGTATTGACGGCTCTGCTGATTTCAGTGCTGATTTCGGCGTGCTCCGGAACCGACAGATCCAACATAAACACTGACGATCCTGAAAAAGCTTTCAAGATAGCATATGACAGTTACCTGAAAAAGGATTACCTGCAGGCAATCGACGACTTTACCGTTATAAAGGTCAAGTTTTCGGGTTCGAGCATAAGCGATAAATCACAGTATTACCTCGGTATGAGCTACCTGAACCGCGAGGAATTTGTCCTTGCCGCTTATGAATTCGAGTACCTTCTCAAGAATTACGCGACAAGCTCTTTCGCGGTTGACGGCAGGTTCCAGCTTGCTATGTGCTACTTCGGACTCTCGCCGAGATACGCTCTCGACCAGACGTATACCTATCAGGCCATCAGCGAATTCAAGAATTTCCTTGAACTGTATCCGACGGACAAAAACGCTCCCGAATGTGAAGCCAAGATAAGGGAACTCAGGAACAAACTCGCTTTCAAAGACCTGAAGGCTGCAGAATTATACTATAAGATGGACGACTACAAGTCTTCAATAGTTTACTATGACCATATTCTTTCCGAGTATTTCGATACGGATTACGCCGACGACGCGCTTTACGGGAAAATAGTGTCGCTAATGGCTAAGAAAAAATACGACGACGTGAAGAAGGAAATTGAAAGGTTTCAATCGAGATTCCCCAAAAGCGACCTTCTTGTAAAAGTCGAAAGAATAAAAAAATCACTATAAGAATGCAGGATAAAAAAGTCAAAGACTCGCAGGTAGAAATGATAGAACTTGTTCTGCCTAACGATACAAACATGCTGGGAAACCTGCTCGGCGGAAGGCTTATGCACTGGATTGACATAGCCGCGGCGCTCGCCGCTTCAAGGCACTGCAACAACATCGCAGTGACTGCCGCTGTAGACAATCTGCAGTTTCACTATCCCATTAAACTCGGCGATATAGTCAGGCTTAAAGCATCCGTGAACCGCGCTTTCAAAACTTCGATGGAAGTCGGAGTGAAAGTCGAAATCGAAGACATCTATTCAGGCAGCACATTCCACTCGAACAGTGCTTATCTCACATTCGTTAACGTGTACAAGCCCACCGGAAAGCCTATTCCCGTAGCACCTGTCGTTCCCGAGACCGAAGACGAGAAAAGAAGGTTCGAGCAGGCACTGTTGAGAAGGGATCAGAGGTTAAAAGAAAAATCCGGATTAATACAGAACTGATATGAACGGATTTTCAATCAAATGCAGCGGCCTCGAGAAGAAATACCTGAACAGGGTGATATTCAGGAACTTCAACGCAGAACTCAATGAAGGCGAATCGCTTGCCGTAACCGGAAAAAACGGCTCGGGCAAATCCACGCTGCTGAAGATAATAGCAAATCTTATCAAACCCGACAGGGGCAGCATAGTATTTACCGAGAACGGCGGAGAAATAAACCGCGAGAAGCATCACTTTCATACAGGAATGATAGCCCCGTATATAAATCTTTACGAAGAGCTGACAGCATACGAAAACCTCGCTTTTTTCTACGACCTTAAAAACCCGGGCGGAAAGGATAAAAAAGAGAGAATCGATTCACTGCTAGAGAAAGTGAACCTGTACGGAAGACGGAACGACGAGGTAAAGAATTTCTCTTCCGGGATGAAACAGAGGGTAAAGCTGGCATTCGCAGTAATAAACAATCCCCGCCTACTTCTAATGGACGAACCCCGCACCAACCTCGACACCGAAGGAGTCGACCTTGTCTACGGCGTTGCCGAAGAACAGAAAAAGAACGGAATCCTCATAATAGCCACCAACGAGCCCGAAGACACCGGCCTCTGCGCCCGCGTCGTCTCGGTCGAAGATTTCAAACAATAGACGAAACTTTAATCATTGACATTTGGTTTTCCTTTGTATAAGTTGCTAATAGCAACTATTTCTATCAGCAACTAATTTAGAATATGAAGAAAAAAACAATATACATAGCGGCTTTGATAGTCCTCGCCGTCGGAGTGACGGTGTTCTTCTCTTTCAAGAAGAAGGATGAACCGGTTAAATCCGGATTAAACACGATTTTAAACAAAAACGATAACAAAAAAGGAAAAATGGAACATTTAACAGTAGAAACCTTCAAGCAGAAGATTTTCGATTACGACAAGAACAAAGACTGGAAGTTCGAAGGCGAGCTTCCCGCGATAGTGGATTTTTACGCCGACTGGTGCGGACCGTGCAAGATGGTAGCCCCCGTCCTTGAGGAATTATCGGGCGAATACGACGGTAAAATAAACATTTACAAGGTTGATACCGAAGCCGAGCAGGAACTCGCGGCGGTATTCGGAATAAGAAGCATTCCTTCGATCCTCTTCATACCGAAGAACGGACAGCCCCAGATGTCGATGGGCGCCATGCCGAAAGAAGGATTTGTACAGGCTATCAACGAGATACTTCTCAAGAGCACGAACTAGATTTTCATAGCATGAACTCATAATGTTCTCCCCCAAAAAGGCGGTTCCTCCAACCGCCTTTTTCCTTTTGTAAAGTTCGACGTGTGTGTAAGGTATTGAATATGAAATCCATTCTTGCTAATATGCCATTAACAACTTTTGCCAATAACAATAAATTATGAACGACAGGATAATCGATCTTATACTCGGAATGAAGAGCAAGTGCCTCGAGAAAGAGGAATCCATCAGACAGGAATTCGGCCTGTCGCCCGCCGAATACCGCGGGATAACAGCCATGGAATTCGATGAACCCTGCAACTGCAACATGCTTTCCCAGAGAATGGGTCTGTCCGTATCAAGAGGAAGCCGGGTTATCGAAAAACTGGTGAAGAACAAATACATAGTGTGCGAAGTGGCGCCGAAAGACAAGAGGAACATCATCCTGAAGCTGGCTCCCCGCGGCGCAAGGATTAAGAAGAAAATAG
Source organism: uncultured Ignavibacteriota bacterium (assembly GCA_903831845.1). Lineage (GTDB taxonomy): Bacteria > Bacteroidota > Ignavibacteria > Tepidaquicellales > Tepidaquicellaceae > CAIKZJ01. Next base: position 13,198 of record CAIKZJ010000402.1, on the reverse strand, counting down.
ACAGCATGCTCAACGACTGCGAACAGGTTATAGAAAGCAAACTCTCCAACACGGAGATTAAAAACACTCTGAAAATTTTTCACAAGCTGGGCGACTGCCTTTAAGATATGAGTTTATTAAGAAGAAGGGGAAGCGTTTCGCGCTTCCCCTTTTTTTGTCAGTTCAGAAACCTGTCAAGAGCGTGATATACTATCTTCGCGCCTTCCGCGTAACCGTCGGCAAATTCCTTTGTGTCCGCGTGCTTTTCAGCAAGAGCGGAGCCGAACTGTATATGAGCGGCTTCGTTCAGATGCTCGTCGAAATATTTCGTCTCGTCTTTCCTGAATCCGTAATGTTTTACCAGGCCTTCTGCTTTTGTCCTGGCTACATCGGGCTGCTGCACTTCGAATGCGTGCACGGCGCCGAGAAGTTTTGAAGGACTCATCGACATGAATTCTTCCACGACGTCTTCCATTTCCTTGTGATCATTGCCTTCGAACATTGCCATGAATTCGCGCCATAACTCTATGTGGAACCTTTCGTCTTTTATTACTTTGTCCGATTCTCCGCTTTCAGCTTTAAGTCCTTTGACGGCGTTTTCCCAGAACACCGGCATCATTTTAACTAAATCAAAATAAGAACGGGCGTAGCATGAAAGCTGATCCCTTGTTATTTCCCCCTTTGTCCACTGCTGATAGAACGGATGTTCCAGCAGTCTGAATTGTTTGTTCATAAGTTCTCCTTTTTATGTGTTATATAATTATAACAAACCGGAGAACTTAAAGTTCGCATACAGTCAATATCATTTAATATTAATTCAATTTAGAGTAAATTCACTAAATTATAAAATTATGAAACATAAAATCTTAATAATCGCTCTGCTCCTGTCTGCGTTTGCATTCAGAGCTTACTCAAACGAAATCGAATTTACAAAAGGCACCTATGCCGAAGCGCTCGCCAAAGCAAAATCGGAAAACAAAGTTCTGATGATAGACTTTTTCACCGACTGGTGCAAATGGTGCGTTGAACTCGACAAGAAAGTCTACACAAATTCAGAAGTCGCCGACTTCGCGAATAAATACCAGATAAACTGGAAGGTCGACGCCGAAAAAGGCGAAGGCATCGATCTCGCGAAAAAATTTACCGTAAGCGGATACCCGACGATCGTGTTCGTAAACGGCGACGGAATTGAAATCGACAGAATTATCGGTTATTTCCCCGCGAAAGACTTTCTTCAGACGATGAAAGACTACAACGAGGGTAAGAACACGCTTCCTTCAATAAAAGCGGCCCTTGAAAAGAACGCCGACGACGTCGAAGCCAATTTCAAAATGGGAAAGAAATATTCCGATTACGGCGACATGGAAAAATCGAAGCCCTATCTCGATAAAGTCGTTAAACTGGACCCGGATAATAAAGCGGGATATACAGACGATGCTGAACTTATGATAGCGCAGATGAGCAACAAGGCGGATAACGTAGAAGCGTTCGTTAAAAAATATCCTTCGAGCGAACTTGTTAAACAGGCATACATTTCTCTCGCTGAAATATCTTTTGCAGAGGGCAAATCAGACAAGGCAGATGAATATTACAAACTGCTGTTCGACAAATACGGAAAAACAGACGACGAAATTGCGTTCGGATACGGTCAGTTCCTGATTTCAAAAATCTACGCGATCAGCAAGAAGAAAGACGCAACTGAAGCAGATTACAGGAAAGCAATCGAGCTTGCCAATGAATGCCTGAACTTCACGAAAGGAAGCACAAGCGAAGGCTCATGCTATTACTACCTGGCGGATTTTAATCTCAGGCTCGGGGATAAGACAAAGGCAAACGAATACATCAACAAGGCACTGCTCGTTCACGACAAGAAAGCCTACAGGGAATTGCAGGAGAAGATAAACAAGTAATGTACAGAGAAGAATTCATGAGAAAGGCAATCCGCCTTTCAATCGATAATGCGAAAAAAGGCGGCGGCCCTTTCGGCGCCGTGATTGTAAGGAAAGGAAAAATAATCGCCGAGGGTGTCAACAGGGTAACTTCAAAGAACGACCCGACAGCACACGCGGAAGTAGAGGCGATAAGAAACGCCTCAAAAAAACTGAAGAACTTCAGCCTTAAAGGGTGCGAGCTTTACACTTCATGCGAGCCTTGCCCCATGTGCCTTTCGGCGGTTTACTGGTCGAACCTCGACAGGATATATTTCGGAAACACGAAGAAGGACGCCGCTAAGATAGGTTTCCGTGACGATTTTATCTATCACGAGCTTAGCAGGCCCATACTGAAAAGAAATCTTAAAATAACACAGCACTTAAGAGACGAAGCCCTGACAGCTTTCGAAGTCTGGGACCTTAACGACAGAAAAAAAGAGTACTAAAAAATAAGTCTGACTAAAATCCCTATTGCCGCTCCCGATGCTATGAGGTAATAGGGTTTTATTTTTGTGAAAAACAGTACGAGCATTCCCGCGGCGAACATTCCGAACGTAACGTAATCAACAAGCGCGTCTTTGGACAGAAAATACGCTGTAGTTATTATCGCTCCTATCGCCGCAGCATTGGCTCCTTTTATCGCGGCCTTCAGAACTGAATTGTCTTTGACCTTACCGATTACCTGCGTAAGAAACATTACTATTATAAACGTAGGGAGGAAAATCGATATTGTGCACAGCACTGATCCCGGTATTCCCGAGACCATGTAGCCTATAAATGTTGATGTTATTACAACCGGTCCGGGAGTTATCTGTCCGAAAGCTATTCCGTCCAGAAATTCCTTCGCTGTAAGCCAGTGCAGGTTCTCGACCACATCCTGCCGCAGCACGCCGATTATCACGAACCCGCTTCCGTACGTGAGCGCGCCCGCTTTCATGAACACAGTCAGCATTTCAAAAACCGTCACGTTAAGCTGCTCCGCAAAACCTAGGAACAGATTTCTGCCGTATAAAATAATACCAGAGAATAACTTGGAGATATAAGCGAATGAAAGTACCGAAAGCGATTTAATTTCGCCGCCTTTGTTTTTTCTTTCAACAGAGGTGTAATATATAACTGCTATTATCGCCGCTCCGAAAATAAGAAAAAGTATGTGAATCCTGTAGAGTATCGAGACCGCAATCGCGGCAAAGAACAATATGTACTGGAATTTGTCTCTGGAGAATACGGAACGGCTAAGATTAAATCCCGAATGGAAAATGATTGAAATTATTACGGGACTTATTCCGTACAGCCCCCATACGATGTAATTGATATCGCGGTATTCCTTGTAAAACACGGAGAAAAGGAGTACTATCAGGAATGACGGAAGAACGAGTCCGATCGCTGCAAGAACTGCAGCTGCAAATCCCTTTTTGAAATAAGCGAAGTAGAGCGCGACCTGAAACGCAAGCGGACCGGGCGCTATCTGTGAATAACCGAAGAAATCCCTGAACTCTTCCAGAGTCATCCATTTCTTTTTATAAACGAGATCCTGCCTGATGTGATTTATTATAGCGAGCGGGCCGCCGAAACCGGCAATGCCGAGATAGAGAAAATACCTGAAGATATCAAAATTCGTCATTCAGCAAATTTGTTAATCTCCAGCGCAATTTCAATATCCTTTTCTGTAATACCGCCTGCGGTATGCGTGGAGAATGACACCTCTATCTCCGAATACTTCATCGTGAGATAATCGGGGTGGTGGTCGAACTGCTGGCATATCGTGCTGATAAGCGTAACCAGCCCGGCAGTCTGCGGGAATCCCTTTGTTCTGAACACTTTCTTTATGGAATTCCCGTCGACGTACCAGCCTCTTGCTTCCTTGATTCTCTGAAGCAATATATCAGGATTTAATTTATCCATTTTCTTTATTACTGTCCCTGCGCGAGCGAATAACCGGCTTCGCCGTCAAAGTTGTACAGGTTTTCTGTTTTAATGAAATCGAAACCATGCTCTCTCATTTTTCCAAGAAGCTCGACAATGGCTCCGTGAGTTATTACTTTACCCTTATCTGGATTCATGTAACGGCATCTCCAGTGGTCGACCTTGCTGATCGTTGAAGCGCCCTGCGGGAAGACTTTCACTCCCCTGTTGCTTATAATAAGCAGTTCCAGGTTTTCCGCCTTTATCTTTGTCAGCATGTTTCCCAGATCGTCAGGACTTCCGTTGTTCCAGTCAAGAAATACGTCCACTCCGACGAGGTCTTTTCTTACGTTATCGTAGGATTTTGTTTTCACGCTTTCAAGCTTATGATGTGCTTCAGACGAGTATTCAACCGCCTTAAGCACCGAAGGTTTCTGTCCGAGTCTGGAAATCACTTCGTCGGCAAACTCTTTCGTGCCGACCGCCTTGGTGCTTTCGCCTTCTCCTGAAATGTCGTAAGTATGAACTCCGTCTTCAAGAGTCTTAAGCCATGCGTTATGAACCTTGGTCGCTATGTCGGGCTGGCCTATATGAACGAGCATCATCACGGCGCCAAGAAGAAGCCCCGAAGGATTCGCCTTGTTCTGGCCCGCTCTTCTGGGTGCGGAACCGTGTATTGCTTCAAACATCGCAAATTCGTCCCCGATATTCGCCGAACCGGCAAGTCCTACAGAACCTGTCATCTGCGCGGTTACGTCCGAAAGAATATCGCCGTAAAGGTTTTCCATCACGAGAACATCGAACTGCTCCGGAGTTGTCGCGAGTTTTGCCGCGCCGATGTCCACTATCCATACTTCCTTTTCAAGATCCGGGTATTCTTCGCCGATTTCGTTGAAAGTCTTATGGAACAGACCGTCGGTGATTTTCATTATGTTGTCCTTAACAAAACACGTGACTTTCTTTCTGTTGTTCTTCCTCGCGAATTCAAAGGCGTATCTTATAATTTTTTCAGTGCCTGTGGTTGATATGATTTTAAGTGCCTGTGTTACCTGCCTTGTCTGCCTGTACTCTATCCCCGCGTAAAGATCCTCTTCGTTTTCCCTGCAGATGACAAGGTCCATCACGGGATGTTTGGTTTTTATAAAAGGATGATATGACACGCAGGGTCTTACGTTAGCGTAAAGACCGAACATCTTCCTCGTCGTTACGTTCAGACTCTTGTAACCGCTTCCCTGCGGTGTCGTAATAGGCGCTTTAAGAAAAACCTTTGTCTTTCTTAAAGAATCCCATGACTCCGGCGCTATTCCTGATGTATTACCGCTAAGATATACTTTTTCTCCAACTTCTATCACTTCGGTTTCTATTCTCGCTCCGGCTGCAGTGATTATCTTAAGAGTGGCTTCCATGATTTCCGGACCGATGCCGTCTCCGTATGCAACCGTTATTGGTGTTTTGTCGGACATTTTATTAACCTTTCGACTATAATTAAATTTTTAATATTCTTTTTTTGGATTTGAATAATACATATTTATCACAAAAATAAAAACCAATAAATGAGTAATTAAGTTCTGATTAGACAAGGATTTAATACTTATAATTTACGCTGCCCGCATAACACGGCTTCCGGATATGCTATTTCAGGGATTTTGCCACTTCAGACCAAGCCCTGACCGAAAACATCCTGTAAAATTCGCTTCGGAATCCGTTATAGTACAATGCGCCCCACATGGGCGTGCTCGGATAATAATAAACTTCCTTGGAAAACATGTCAAGTATTCCGGGGAATTCAAATGAAGCGTAGTGCTTGTTGAGATAGTTTTTTACGAAACCGGCAAGTTCATTTGTGATTCTGTTTACTAAAAAACACGGATAAACAACTACAGTAGCTCCAAGGCCGACAGGCATGCCCTTTGGAAGCGACATAGCGTAATTGAAACACTCAATGCTGAATTGCTGGAATTTATTTATATCGGGAGTTTCGGAATATTTCGCGAACGCGTACGTGTTCGACTGTCCGAATTTCGCGGCTTCAAACCTCGAACGCCTGTACGCCTTGTCGAAAAGCCAGTTAGGCTCTGTTCCCAGAGGTTCCATGCCGTAATACTGCATCCATTTATCCAGCATGCCGTAGTACTCTTCCGCTTCTTTCATTTTGCTGTATTTTGTTTACAGCAAATATACCTCACCGAAAATCAAAGTTCTCCCTAATTTGACAGGCCTGCGGAATAATTACTTTATTACTGACATTTTTCCGGTCCCCCTGTACTTCCCGGCATCGAGCGTATAAAAATACACGCCGCTTGAAACCCTTTCTGCCCTGAACACCGCTGAATAGTATCCGGCTTCCATTTGCCCGTTTACAAGCGTTTCTACTTCCCTTCCTGTAACGTCATAAATCTTAAGCATGACATTTGACCTTTCGGGTATACTGAATTTTATGGTTGTCGAAGGATTGAAAGGATTCGGATAATTCTGTTCAACGGCGAATTTGCACGGAACGCCGATAACAACATTCCCGTTGAGTTCATAATATTCGTAATTTCCGTTATAATCTGTCTGTTTCAACCTGTAAGAATATTTGCCGGACTGCAGATTATTATCTTCGAATGTATACGAAGCGGGAACATTAAAGCCGCCTTTTGCTTCTGCAAATCCGATTCGCAGCCAGTCGGCAGTGCCTGTTTTTCTTTCTATGTCAAAACCCTTGTTGTTTACTTCTGTGCTTGTGTTCCAGCTGAGTCTGACGTTTCTGTCTTTTACCTGTGATGTGAAAGACGTCAGCAGCACAGGAAGAGGCGAATTGCTAAGCGTATTGCCGTCCCCGCTGTAACCCGAGACTCCGAATTCCGAAAATCCTGTCAGGCCTGTCCTGTTTACGTCGGTAAGTGTGCTCGATCCTGTACAGGGTGTATGTGTTCCGCTCAAACCCCACAGAGATGAACTGCCGCCTGTTCTTTTTATCACCCTTAGACGGTTCCAGTTAACGCCCGAAATTCCCGAAATTCCGTAAGCTCCGAGAGAAATTGAATAAGTACCTCCTGTAATTTCAGTTGTAGTGAATTTCCAGTACGCTTCGTTAGAGTATTTATCCAGTGTGTAAGGCCCTGCGTCCGACAAAGTCGACGTGTTCGCGCTTCCCGGATCGGCGTCGTATTCTGTTCCAAGAAGCCTTCCCCAGACAGTCGGCGCTGCAGTGTACTTTATTTTAACCGGTCTGTATGATGATGCGCTTCCGAGCGGGAAGTAAACATCGACATTTAATAATGCGCTACCGAGCCACCTTTCGAAGTTACCGTTGATATATGATGCGTTCGTAGGTACGGCCGGACTCAACGTTCCTGTGCTTCCGGTTGCCGTTCCGAGAGTTAACTTGTTTGTCCCTGTAGAAAGAACACCGTTTGTCAGCGTTAGCGAACTGACTACAAGATTCGTCCCCAGAGTAATGTCACCGGATGTCCTGTTCAGAACGAGCGAACTTAACTGTTCGGAGCCGGATGTGAAGTACAACGTTCCCAGTATGCCCGTTCCGGAAATTATTAATATTGAGGTTGACGAACCTGTAATAGTACCCGTACCTGAAACCGAACCGTTGATGGTGAGTGTGTTTCCGCCAATATCAAGAGTACCGCTGTTGATGGTAATATTGTTGACGGATTCATCGCCTTTCAAACTTACAATGCCGCTGATTGTAACATTGTCAGTTGCTCCGGGTATTCCCGAAGGACTCCAGGTGGTTTTAACATTCCAGTTACCGCCTGATGTCGTGTAATCTGTCGCGGTTAAATCGAACGCGATTAACGAAAATAAAATGCTGAAAATAATTAGAAGTGCTTTTTTCATTTTTCCCTCGCTGTAATTTTGTTTTACAAATGATAAGGGAAAATCCTGCCTCACAAGATTATTAATTTATGCGGATGTTCCGAATGTCAGTGAGTACAGTATAATGCCGGACTCGGATGTAAATTTTTGATTTCAGCGGACAAGATTTCTATTACCCTTTTTCTTAATTAAAAATGCTAGCCCTTTGCTGAATAATGTGATGAATGACCCTGTACTTAATTTGTTATAAATTCGCAAAAATGAAACGGAATGTCAAATAAATTATTTTTTTTATTTAAAAAATTTTTTTATGTTTGGTACGTTTATTGTATAAAAAACGGTCTAACCCCGCAATCGCTTTAAATATAAGCGGTCAACGCATATATCGGAACAAAAAGAAGCGATAAAGTTATATAATAATCTTTTATTTTGTAAGAACAATTTTTATTGTTTTTGCGCCATTATCGGTTTTCAATCTGAGGAAATATATCCCCGAAGGAATCATGGAAGCGTCAAGTTTTACCGAGTATGTCCCTTCACTTAAAAACCCCTTTTTAATAGTCATGATTCCATTGCCTGAAACACCGAATAATTTAAGATCTACATTTGACGCCCGCGGCAATTCGAATCTTATAACGGTGACCTGATTAAACGGATTGGGAAAATTCTGATAAAGCTTAAGACTTAAAGGCTCCGCGGAACCCTGATTAATTCCTGTAACACCTCCGGTAACTGTCTTAATAATTGTTCCGCCTGTGCCGGTAAGCCAGCCGGTAAGGTCATTTATGAAATAAATGCCTTTGTATGTCTGTGCGGGATGCGGCGTTGATAGCGTGCTCCAGTTTAAACCGCCGTTTGTGCTCTTTATTGTATTATATCCTATAAAATAACCCGTGCTGTATGAAGGAAAGCACATTTCGTTGTAAGTCTGATATGTTCCCGCTCCAGATGTTGCATTCCAGCTGGATCCGCCGTTTTGAGTTCTTGCGATTGAATAAGAAGACGCGTCATTGAAAAACCCTTCGCTCGCATTTTTCATCCATATCCTGTAAATAGAATAACTTGCCTCCTGCACGCTCAAAAGAATTGTCCAGTTCACTCCCGCATTGTATGTTACACGCACTTCCGAATAATTGGTTCCGTATGGCGGCGGATACGGCAGCGTATACAGACCGCAAACCCATCCCGTATTTTCATTTACAAATGACATGCGGCGGACGCCGATTCCGGGATTTCTCTGCGTCCAGGTTTGTCCTGCATTATCTGTGCAGTATATCCTTCCTGCCTTATAATAAAAGCCCGTGTTGAAAGTAATGAAGTTTACGTCGGCGGATGTGGTATAATATGTCTCGACTTCGCGCATCGTCCAGTTCAGGCCGGCATTGACCGTGAACAGCAGAGTATCGTTGTTTTTCGAAGCCGCGACGATTGAATCGGGGCCGAACATTCTTATATAATGAAAAGTAATGTTGCAGGGAGAGCTCACCGTGTTCCAGTTCAGCCCCCCGTTTGACGTTTTAAGAATTAATCCCCCGCTTCCCGCCGCGAAACCGGTGTTCGGATTGCAGAACCAGACAGCGTTTATGCTTTCAAAAGTTCCGCTGTTTTGCTGCGTCCATGCCTGCGGAAGGCATTCAGCAAAAGCAATAATGGACATAAGAATGATGAGCGTGCTTTTCATAAGCACCCCCTTTCTTAATAAATTAAGAAGTTATTTTATTAACGCCATTCTTCTTGTCTCGGTATAATTACCGGCCTGCAGTTTGTAATAATACACTCCGCTTGATAAATAACCCGCGTCGAAATTCACGCTGTATGATCCGCTGTTCCTGAATTCATTTATCAACGACGATACTTCCTTGCCGGATATATCGTAAACTTTCAGTGTGACATTCGAATTTTTCGGTATGTCAAACTTTATCGTTGTTACAGGATTGAACGGATTGGGATAATTCTGGTACAGCTTATATGAAGACGGAATTCCCGCTTCCTCGTTCAGCACTGCCGTGGGACTTGCCTTCAGTTTGATTTCCCATATACCGCTGCCATGCGTCAAAGCGCGCATTTTTCTGCTGACAGGAACATATGAAAGATCAAAAACGATTGAATAAGGCATTCCGCTCCTGTACTCGCCCCAGGTCGTTCCGCCGGTCGTGCTCGCATAAACGCTCAGGTCGTTTCCGCAGTAAACGTTGTTCGGATAAACCGGGTCAACGAAAACAGACTGCGTAGGTACGTCCGGAAGGTTACCTGTTATATCCGTCCAGTTTGTTCCCGCGTTTGTCGATTTGAAAATATGCCCCGTCCCGAAACCTCCGAACGTGATGTAAACTTCGCTCGCCTTGTATGGATTCGTCACCATCCTTGTCGGGTACCTGTTGGGAAGAGCGCCTGTTATGTTCGTCCATGTAGTCCCTCCGTCGACCGAGCGCCAGACGCTCGCGCTGACTGAAGTAGTCGGCGTCGCTCCTACGTAAATAGTATCGGTAGAAAGCCATGAAGTCGCCATCGATAACGCTTTGCCGCCGCCGAAGTTCTTCAGCGATGCGGAGAAAGTCGAGCCTGCGTTTGTGGATTTGTAAAAATCCGTGCCGGCCACGTAAAGCATGTTAGGATTTGACGGACAAACAATGAACGGTGTGTTGAAACAATAGTATAAATCTGAACCGGAGTTCGGAATATTGTTGAGATAATTAAGTGTGACTCCGCCGTTAACCGATTTTGCGATATCGCCGTATGTGTATTCGGTGTAGCAGATTGACGGGTTCTGCGAACTCACCTGACTGCAGAAACCATCGCCGCCGAATGTCTTGTACCAGGCAGTCGTTCCCTGATAGAACGCGGCCCTGTTGTCCTGAAGTCCGCCGAGGCAGAAGATTGAATCAGTAAACGAGTTTCCTAGAGTGGCGTAGAACTGCGATGTAACGTAACCGCCGTTGCAGGAATAAAACGTATTCCCGAAGTCGTTCGAACGGTAAAGTCCGCCGTCAGCCGCGATGTAAATCTTGTTCGGGTCTTTTGGGTTGTCTGTATAATAGTGCACGTCCGCATGCACGAAATTTGAAGGGCCTTCCGGCTGTCCCGGAGGCGTTGCGCCCGTATTCCATGCCGACCAGCTCGACTTAGTAGTAAAGCTTGCACCGCTGTTTGTTGATTTCTCGACGTTAAGCGTGCCGAGAAGTATCGCGCTGGAATCATTAGTCTTTACCCAGTGCCCCTGATTGTACCAGCCCTGATTTCCCGACGGAACTGTGGTTGAACCGACTGTCCATGTCGCGCCTGCATCAGTGCTTCTGTAATAACCTATGTATGAAGTTACGTCGTTCGCGATGTTCGCGTATATTAAGTTCGGATTTCCCCTGTACATTCCGAGAGTCGCTTTACCGGACCATGTGGCAGGAAGTCCTCCCGCCAGTTTCGTCCATGTTGAACCGCCGTTTGTTGATTTATACAAACCGACGTTAGCGTTCGGAACGTTGTTGGAAAGGTTGCCTACCGAGGCATACACAATATTCGTGTCCTTGAAACTTATAAGCATGTCCATTGCCATCTGGTAGTTGAGTATATTTGTCCACGTCGCGCCCGCGTTGAACGACTTGTAAATTCCTTCGCTCGTTGCAGCATAAATCATGTTCGGGTTCTTCGGATTAATCATCACTTTCCATACTCCGCGCTGGTTGCTGTATGACCAGTCGAGAGATTTCGTCCAGGTCGTACCGCCGTTCGTTGTTTTCAGAATTCCAATACCGTACATGCCTCTTGTAACGCGCACATTCACTCCGTTGTTCACGGAATACTGGTAGCCGTAATTTTCGCCCGTGCCTATGTACATTATGTTCGGATTAATCGAGTCGATTGCGATTGAACTGACTGCAAGGCTGGGATAGCCCGTATTGACAAGCGTCCAGGCGCTTGCGCCGATTCCGCCCGAGGTTGACTTCCACAATCCGCCCGATGCCGAACCAATAAACACTATCGATGTATCTATCGGATGCACGGCAAGCGCAATGCTCCTGCCTCCTATGTTGTTGGGACCTATCGAAGTCCAGACGTCCGCGGGACTGTCAAACTTGCCTGCGAGTTCTTTCTGCGAATATTCAAACGCCTTGAAATACTTATCCTGAGGTATGTCCGCATCAGGATATGCACGGATTTCGCTCATGAACTGAAGCGCCGCGAGAACTCCGCCCGCTTCGTTTTCTTCTTCGCCGCGCTCACGGGGTTTATTATTGAATAAAATTATTGCCGCTATGAACAAGGAGAGAATAACCGGAATGCCAAATACTTTAAATTTTTTTCCCATTTTATTTGATTAATATTAATCAAACGTAAACTACTTGGATTTCAAATTCAATTCAAATATCGAAAACGGAATTTCAAACTTTTTTAGCTGCGCGGCGGTTTTATTTTATATGAGGAATTATACCTCCATTATATTGATTTTACTGATTTTATCAGCCGTTGTATTTCAATCCTGCTCGGACAATATTCAGAAAAACGAAATCTCAGAAATCGTTTATTCAAAGTCAGGGCTGGTTGATTCGCTTACGGGCACCTGCTCGACATTTCTCGTGAGGAATTTTGTTCTGGACTCACTCGATTTCTCGGGATATACCGGCGCTTCAGTACGGATGAATTCATTTGCGGACGGCGACCTCTCCGAAATCGGCTTGTATTATCTGAATGCGGATACTGCCGTTTTTGTATTCCGTATTTCGGGTACCGGAGAAATAAATTCAGGCGGTGAAAGGTCTTTTCAGATCCCCGGCGATAAAAGAAAATATTTTCTGAGGATGAAATTATTTTCAAGCGTCTGCACGGGACAGTTGTTCAGTCTAACTGTAAGGGATTTTTATCTTTACGGAAGGAAATAAAAACTACTGATTCTTCAGACTTTCCAGAACCTTTTGATAATCCGAATCCAGAAGCGATTTCTTTCCCGAAAACACAGTAAAGAGTCTGTCAAGATAAGGGAATGTGATTAGTTTAAAAATAAATCCTGTAATTTTCTTTCGCGTAAACAGATGTATATTCTTTCCGTTTGAATAAAAGTTCAGGCCGTATTTCTCCGCAAGAAGTTTTAAAGATTTTTTGGAATAAAGCGAAACGTGCTGTCCGTGGTCGGTCGCATAATACCACCACTCGCCGGGTTTAGGATAGTTTGAAGGAACCAGCATCGTACTGAAAAGAATATTATTCGTATACTTCAGCATTTCTTTTAATTCCTCGGCGGGCTCGGGAAGATGTTCAAACACTTCGTAAGCAGTAAGCAGTTCGTACCGTTTTTCTTCCGCCTCAAATCCTTTCGCGTACATGTTATTGCAGTATTTATCCGACCAGAAGAATCTGTAACCCGAGTCGCGCATCATTCTCACGAACACGCCGTAGCCGGCGCCGAAGTCGATAAATTCAGAACCGCTCTTGAAGAAGAATTTAATAACATTTTTCGTTGGACGCAGCAGGTCGGCGTTTCTTTTCAGCAGACCTATATCGCTGTAATTAATCGCTTCGCTGTACGCCTCATCGAGCCAGTACGGGTCTTCGGTCTGAACGAATCCGCAGTT
>CAIKZJ010000401.1 GCA_903831845.1 uncultured Ignavibacteriota bacterium | reverse complement strand
CGCGTAAAGATACTCGATATTATTTACTTGCAAAATTTCCCTTGAAACGAGGCAGGTTTTAACATTTCCCGACCTGACTTTCAGATTGACCTCTATGTTCTTAATTAATCTCTTTTCTCTTAGCTCGCTAATCAGTCTGCGGTATACAGCCTCTGTATATATTCCGAGTTCAACAACCGTTTTCCCAAGTGCTTCTTCCCTCGAATACTCGAACGTTTTGCACCAGGCATCATTGACCTCAATAGTTGTTAAAGTATCCATATTAACTATCGTAAGCCAGGCAGGATTATTATGGAAAGATGTCGCAAACCTCTGCTCGCTCTGGCGGAGAGTTTCTTCGGCTTTTTTCTTAACGGAAATATCACGTATAATTGATTGTATGTATTTAGTGCCGTTGATTTCTATAAGTCTGGAACTCGATTCGATGGGGAAAACTTTTCCGCTCTTCTTCTTAGCATAAGTCTCGAATATATGACCATTCTCACGGGTCACGTGATCCATATAATCTCGAAGTTCCTGTTGCCTTTCCTCCTGCTGCAATTCTGAAATATTGAGATTTGTGATTTCATCGGCCTCGTATCCGTAAAGCGAAACCGCTCTACCGTTCGCGTCGACAATTCTACCGCTTAAGTCGGACATAATAATCGCGTCATTGGCATTCTCTATTACATACTTGTAATTATCAACAAGAGTTTTCTTTTCCGCCTCAATGCTGTACAAATCCTCGAAATATTTAGCGCGCTCTTTTTTATTGTTATAGGAAAAAACGTAAACAAAAATAATTATTATGAGAAACAGAATACCGAGGAACCATAACGTAAAATCGTATAGCTCTGCATACGCCTCTTCCCTGTCGATTTTCGCAATAATAAACCATTTAGAATCATCGATTTTCGCGCAGTAGCCAAGCACTTCAACACCTCGGTAATCGATACCTTCCACAAATCCTGATTTCCCGTTTAAAGCCTGAATCGCGAGAACATTCGTTCTGGATTTATCCACGCGAAAACTCAAAGCCGTGTTTTTAACATGCCGAAGCGGATTAAGGTAAAGCGCGTTTCCGCTGCCGTCATTTTCAAATAAAGAAGTTTCGGCAGTCTTCGTCTCTACCGGCCAGGACTGAATAAGCGGAAACAAATATTTTTCCGGCTCCATTTCCAGCACAATAAGCGCCTTCACTTCATCGGAGCCCTCGAACTGAACAGGCACGACTACATCAAGGTGCGGCATTTTACCCTCACCGTTCTCTTCGCGAAAATGAAAGTCCGTTATGAATGTCTTTTTCTTCTTTAAGACTTCGGGTATTAGGTCTTTAACGTAAGCACTTGTTTGCGAATTTAAAGTGTCGGAAATCAGAATTCCGCCCGCTTTATCGATAAGTTTGATTTCGTTGTAGGAATAGACATTTTTAAATGATTTGAAAACCGAGATAATATCATCATAATCCTTTGTCGAGGCGCTGCCGTTAAGAATTTTCTCAGTGACTCTCGGAACGACAACGTTGCTTCTTAAAATCCTGCCATCGGCAATACGCTCGAAACGCCAGGATTCGATATCGTGAATCTTCAGTTTCGCAACGGATATAAGACCATTCTGAATTTCTTTTGTCTTTTCGCTTCTGTACTTATCGTAATATCTGTAAAAGAATACGACGAGACAGACGAATATAAAAATGTAGATTAGTGTAGAATATTTCGAAAAGACAGTTTTCTTCATTAGTCTTGAAGAACCAGTATTAATTTCCATAAAAGTAGTGAGTTATATAAACTGCTTATACAAACCGGTTTGATTAAATGTAAAGAAACAAAAAATAAATACAAATGGGATAATTTTATCATTATGATAATTTCAAAATTAACACACGCGCAATACTCCGATCGCGCGTTATCCGGAACGCCCCGGCCTGAACCGGAAGAGAAAAATTAAGCATCGAACGACGGCGGCGGTCCCGCATGAATATCCCGTTTTAAAACAGACGGCAAATGCTTCACATCAGAGAGTTTCTGCTGTACCGCAGAATGTTCCGTGTGAATACTTTTCGTCCTGTGGGAATATCCGCGGACTTCAGGGGAATGTATGGAGGTTTCGGGTGAATATCAGCGGACCGCGTGGGAATGTACGGAGGTTTCGTGGGAATATCCGGCGAGGCGTGGGAATATCATAGGATTCCGTGGGAATATTTTTTCCTCTCTGATGTTCCCGCGCTTTCTTCTGCGGTACCGCCGTATGTGTCGGCGGCGCCGCGGAATGTTTCTGCGGAACAGCGGAATGTTTTTACGGTACAGCAGAATGTTTCCCCGGCGCAGCGGAATGTTCCGTGGGAATATCAGAATGTTTCTGATGTGCCTCAGAAACAACCGAGGACGCATCAGAATGTTTCGAGGGAATATCAGAATGTTTCGGGGGAATATCAGCGGACTTCGGATGTGCGTTTTTGTGCAGGAAATGCGGTTTTTTACGTCTTTGGGTAAAAATTGGGCGGGTAAGACGGGGAAAAGCCAAATTGAGCCGGCAAATCGGACTTGATTTCCTCTTTTGGATATTGACATTATGTTAAAATTG
>CAIKZJ010000400.1 GCA_903831845.1 uncultured Ignavibacteriota bacterium | reverse complement strand
TGCTCAAAAAAAAATGTTCTGTTTCATACTGACGCAACCCAGGCATACGGAAAAATTCCGATGAATGCAGCGGAACTCGGAATCGATTTAATGAGTTTTTCTTCTCATAAGATTTACGGTCCTAAAGGAATCGGGGCATTGTATGTAAGAGCGGATAACAGGAAAATAAAGATCGCTCCCCAGATTCACGGAGGCGGCCACGAAATGGGACTCAGAAGCGGCACTCAGAACGTTCCGGGTATAGTCGGATTCGGCAAAGCCGCGGAGATTGCGGCGAAATTGATGTATGAGGATTTTGAAAAGCAGACTGTATTGAGGGACAGGCTTATAGAGAATTTCCTTAGAAGGCTGCCGCACGTTTATCTTAACGGGCACAGGTCAAAGAGGATTCCTAACAACGCGAACATTTGTTTCGAAGGAGTCACTGCTTCGACGCTCATGAACAGCATAAAAGATGTGGCTGTATCGGCGGGGAGCGCATGCAGTTCCGCAACTTTACAGGATTCTCATGTGTTAAAATCTATGGGTCTGACGCCCGATAGAGTAAGGGCATCGGTAAGGTTCAGCATCGGGAGGATGACGACCGGTGAAGAAATTGAAACAGTAATTGAAAAGTATATAAATTCAGTAAACAATCTAAGAAATTAAATTAAATTATATGTCAGAAGATACAAAATTCGTTCCGGGTGTTTCCGAAGATATCAACATCACGGACAAAGCTTTAAGCGAGATAAAGAGAATTATGAAGGAAAACAACATTCCGGAGAATTACGGCCTTAGGATAGGAATAAAAGGCGGCGGTTGTTCGGGATTCACGTACACACTGGGATTCGACGGCGAGTCAAACGCGACGGACAACGTAACCGAATTCGACGGCGTGCAGGTGTTCATTGACATGAAGAGTTTTCTGTACTTAAGCGGCACGGAGCTCGATTACACGGACGGTTTAAGCGGAAAGGGATTTGTTTTCAACAATCCGAATGCCAAGCGCACATGCGGCTGCGGCAGTTCGTTCGGAGCATAAATTAATAAACTATGGCAAAAGGGATAACGCGCAGAAAATTTGTCGTATCATCGGGTCTGGGAGCTTTATCTTTTTTGTTCGTACCCGGATTTTTAAAAAACATTAAAATAAATAAATCGAAAGGAGCTTTTAATAAAATGGCTTACGAATGGAAATTCAACAAGAGGCCTTATTCCGACGAAGAGGCAAAGACTCTTCTGAAGGACGTAATGTCGCCTGAAACAACTGACTGGCATTACAACACGCATCAGAAAGGGTATGTAACATTCCTGAATAATATTGAAAAAGAACTCGAGAGCGCCGACAGGGCGAAGGCGAACGGAAACTATTCCGGCGTCGGAGAACTCAAGAGAAGAATGACCTGGAATCACGGCGGCGCGCTTCTGCACGACGTTTACTGGGAAGTTCTCGGCGGCGACGGCGATCCTTCAAAAGGCAAGGAAGTTGTCGACGCGATCGTAAAGGAATACGGAAGTTTCGAGAAGTGGAAAGAAGACTTCAAGGCGACAGCGCTTTCAGCGAAGTTGTCCGGCTGGGGTGTGCTTGTATTCGACAGGCTTTACAGCGGCAGAATGCTGAACGTGCTCGTAGACGAGCATCATTACGGCGCCATCTGGGGCGGAGTTCCTCTCATTCCCTGCGACGTGTTCGAGCATGCATACTACCACAAGGACGGTCCGGGAAGAGCAAAATACATTGATAACTTTATTAATAACTTGCACTGGGGCAGAATAAATGATAGATTTATGAAATTTTGCAAATAATTTATTGTATTGTGCATAAATTTTATCTGTATCTGTTATTAATATTAATGTCAGCGGCTTTTGTTTCCTGCGGAAAAAAGGAAGACAAGGGTACCGTTAAAACCGACCCTAATGCGTCTTTCAGCTGGAAGGAAAACATAAGCGTCAAAGACATTCCCGAGTTTCCGGTGAAGGGATTCATCGACGGGAAGGAAATTAAGTTCGAATATGTAAATTTCGAACACTGGCGCGGCTCAAACGACAATGTTTTCAACTTCAGCGACAAGAGTCCGAAGAACAAATGCGGATTCATCGAGAACGACAACGCTTTTCACCTTACAAGACTCGGAAGCGATTTTAAGGAAGGCGAATTTGTAAAGGACGCTTTCTCGAAAAACATGGACGGATTCACTGGAGATTATCATGTGACAGTGAACGAAAACATGCAGAAACAGACGCCTCCCTGGAACTTTGCACTCGTCATAACCGAAATGGACGACGACTTCGTTAAGGGAAAAATTGCGATGTGTTTCAAGGACGAAAAAAAGAGCTGGATTGCCGGAACATTTACGGCAGTGCGCTGCAACAACTGATTACGAAAACCCCCTGCCAATAAACTGGCAGGGGATTTTATTTTAATATTTGGAGAATCATGAAAAAATTATTACCTCTTATCTTATCAGTTTTCCTGTTGATTAGTTTCGGCTGCGGAAAGAACCAGCAAGCCGGCGATCAGGACCAGAAAAAATCCGAAGAGCTTAAATCGGAAAATAAAACACCCGATAAAGTAACGGAAGTTAAGAAAGAAGATTCGAAACAGGACGGCAGCAACGACCTCGGAATGAAGTCCGGACTGCCCGCGGATTTCCCCAAAGACGTGCCGGTTCCGCCTAATTCAACATGCCACGGATCAATCTACAACCAGACAGAAGGAACGACGGTTACATTTGTGGCGAAAGGTAAACCCGCCGATATAATTACTTTCTATAAAGCCGAAATGAGCAAGGGCGGTTTCGTCCAGGAACAGGGTTCTGACGACTTGGTCAACGAAAAAGGCGGCATGCTCAAATGGAACAAGGATAAAAGATCAGTCGAGATAATGATGAGCTACAAGCCGGATTCGAATGAGACAGATCTCGTTTTATCCTATAAAGACAAGAAATAATTTTTCCCGATGCGGGAATCATACGAGCAATTAAGAGAAAAGAAAGATCTTAGAGTGCTTATTTCGAGAACCGACAAGATAGGCGATGTCATTCTCACTCTTCCTCTTTTAAACGAAACAAAGCGGCTTCTGCCCGGAAGCAGAATTACATTTCTTATAAGCCGACGTCTTGAAAACCTTATTGAAGGTTACAGGGACGCCGACGAAATTATTTATATAGAGGATTTTGAAGGCGGAAAACTGCGCGATTATATCAAGAAAAGTAAATTCGATATCGCAGTATCAGTATACCCGAGGTTCGAACTTGCAAGAATGTTCTTCGGAGCTGCAATTCCGGTCAGAGCCGGTACCGGTTACAGATGGTATTCGTTTCTTTTCAACAGGAGAATAAAGGAGCACAGGAAACATTCGGTGAAACACGAATCAGATTATAACCTGAACCTGCTTAAGTTTCTTACGCCTGATATTTCTTACGAAAAGAAATTCTATTTTAATTATTCGCAGGAAGAGTACACGACAGTGAAAAATATTCTTTCTGAAAAAGGTTTCGATTTAGAAAGCGAATATATTATTATTCATCCGGGGAGCAAGGGTTCCGCGTTTGATTTGCCGCTTGAAAAAATGGTCGGACTTGTTGGAAGAATTTCAAAAGAGTTTCCTGAATATAAGATAGTCGTTACAGGAAGCGGACAGGAAAAAGGACTAGCGGATGAATTTGCGAAATCCGGCGCCGGAATTTTCAACGCGGCGGGGCTTCTGGGTTTAAGGCAGATGCTTGTGCTGATAGATAAATCGAAATTATTCATCGCGAACTCGACGGGTCCGATACACATTGCCGGGGTATTGAATAAAAACATTATCGGATTTTATCCGAATTCGGCGCCGATGAATCCTGAAAGATGGAAGCCTTTGAGCAGTAACGCGGTGATTATAACTCCCGATAAAGGAGACGATATGAATACTATCGATACGGATTTTGCGATGAAAAAGGCGGCAGAAATTCTGAAAAAATAGACAGTAAATCATTAATTTTTTACCATTAACTTTGAAACATTTTTCATAATTTTAGGTTAAAATAGAAAAAAGAAAAAATGAAGATAAGATTAGTTTTAGCGCTGATAATATTTGCTTTCATAACCGGCGGAGTGTTCGCGCAGGATACAACCAAATCGTTCAGGAAGGTATCGCAGAACGCTTTCGGTCTGGGCGAAAGGCTAGAGTTTGAAATAAGTTACGGTTTCCTCACGGCAGGAAATGTAGTGATGGAGATCGCTCCTAACTTCATAACGATTAATAACAGGAACTGCTACGACATTTCGATAAAGATAAATTCCGCGGCGAGTTTCGAATGGGTTTACAAGATTTCCGATATGTACAAGTGTTACCTTGACGCGGAAGGACTTTTCCCCTGGAAATTCGAGCAGTACATCCGCGAGGGAGATTACACACGCGACTTCACGGCGATATTCGACCACGAGAATCTTAAGGTGAAAACCACTACAACCGTTAAAGGCGAAAAGAAACCCGACGGCGAATACGCAATAAAGAAATACGTGCTTGACGTGATAAGCGCGTTTTATTATGCAAGGACTCAGAACATCGCATCGATGAACAAGGGCGACGAATTCACGATGAACAGTTTTTACAACGATGCTTCATATGACCTTACCGTGAAGATACTCGACAGGGACAACGCTGACGTGTCTGCCGGCGATTTCCGCTGCGTTGTGGTTCAGCCGCTCGTAAAGGAAGGCGCGCTTATAAAGAAGGCCGAGAACATCGCCGTATGGATTTCGGACGACGACAGGAAAATCCCGGTCAAGGTGCAGCTCGATGTAATAATCGGCTCTGTGAAAGCTGAACTTACTTCTTACAAGAATCTTGCTGGACAGTTGAATTCAAAGAAATGAGAATCTCAGAGTTATTTTATTCATTACAGGGAGAAGGGAAGCGGACTGGCGTCCCTTCTTTCTTTATACGGACGAATTTCTGCAACCTGAAATGCATGTTCAAAAGCGGGAATCTGTGCGACACGCCTTATACAAGCTGGAATCCCGACGATGAAAACAATCTAGGTGAATTATCCGTCGAAAAAATTATCGAAGAATACTTAAAGTCGGGCGCCGTTGATGCTGTAATTACCGGCGGCGAGCCGGCCGTTCAGAAAGAAGAACTCGAAATACTTTGCAGCGGACTCAAAAAGCTCGGCGCATACGTAACGATTGAAACAAACGGAACACTGATTTCCGGTTTCATTAATCATACAGACCTTATAAGCATAAGTCCGAAACTTTCCACGTCAGTTCCTTACGGCACCGAATACGAAAAAGCGCATTCGCAGAACAGGATTAATCCGGATGTTCTTATAAGTTACGAAGAAAACCACCGGAAAGGTCTTTTCGATATACAATGGAAGTTCGTTGTATGCGGGGAAGAAGATATTGCGGAGATAAAAGAACTTCAGAAAGAGATCGGTTTCACGGACAGTAGCGTTTACCTTATGCCGGAAGGCATTAACAGGGATGAAATAAGGATGAACGGAATCGCCGTAGCGGAATTGTGCAGAAAATACGGTTACAATTACACGGGGCGTCTGCACATTGAACTCTGGGGCGGCAAGCGCGGAGTTTAGTGTCTAATCGAATAAATCAACTCAAAAAAGAAAACCCGCTGTCCAAAAATTAGTAGAATTGAAAATTACGCTTTAAATTCATAATTTAAGCAGATTTTATAATTTACATACACAAATTGGGTTTCAATTATTTGAAAAACATATTTCCGTTTTCCAAAACGGGTTTATATTACCACCTGAATCAATTCAATCATTTACATCATTTAAATATATACCTAATTAAATAATTAAAATTATGTCCGAACAAAAGAAATTTGTACCGTACATATCAGCCGAGACGAGTCTGGCGGAGTTCACAATCCGCGGCCTTATAATCGGTCTGATACTGGCGGTCGTTCTCGGCGCGGCAAACGCATACCTCGGTTTGAAAGCGGGTATGACTATAGCGGCTACATATCCCGCGGCTGTGCTCGGAATGGCAATTCTTAAGGTATTCAAGGGCAACATTCTCGAAGAGAATTTTGTCAGAACGGTCGGATCAATCGGTGAGTCTGTGGCGGCGGGCGCGATATTCACGCTTCCGGCGTTTTTCATAGCGGGCATTTGGGATCCGAAAAACATATCGATGACAAATTACGCGACGGCGACAGTTATCCTGATTTCCGGCGGAATTCTCGGTATCATGTTCGTAGCTCTTCTGAGAAGGGTAATGGTCGAAGACCAGGATTTACTTTTCCCCGAATCGACAGCGGCGGCCGAAATCCACAAATCAGGCCAGGGCGGCGGCGGCGGTTCCAAGTTCTTATTCAGCGCGATGGGTATCGGAGCGCTCATACAGTTCCTCGGCCAGATTAATTTCTTCGCGGCTTCATGGGAAAAATTCTATGCGTTCTTCAGCAAAGTTAAGATTCCCGGAACAAACATAAACGCAGAAGGCGGCATGCTAATAAGTTCGCCGGGCATCAGCCCCGCGTACATCGGCGTCGGTTACATTATCGGACCGAAATACGCTTCGCTCAACTTCAGCGGCGGTCTTCTCGCATGGGGACTTCTTACTCCTATAATTTATTATTTCATTTATCCGTACATCAGCGACGTTAACTTCATTAAGGACTGGGCGCTGCTTACGGGAAAGAGCGTTGAAACGCTTTCAGACCCGGCGTTCCAGATTAACCAGGTCTGGAGATTCGTCGTAAGGCCTATCGCCATCGGCGGAATGCTTATGGGCGCGTCATTCACTCTTTTCAACATGAGAAAATCCCTGTTTGCGGGTCTTAAGCGCTCAATCGGCGACGTTAAGAAAGCGGCTTCAGGCGGTCACGGCACCGTTTCAAGAACCGAAAAAGATCTGAAATTCTCATACATATTGACGGGAATAATTCTCGTCGCGGTAGTAACGTTCTGCATTACATACTTTGTGTTCGGTGCGGGTATCGTTCCTTCACTCGCGTCCGCGACAATCCTGATAATACTCGCGTTCTTTTTCGCGGCTATTTCGGGTTACCTGGTAGGCATCATTGGTTCATCGAACAATCCTATCAGCGGACTTACATTAACGGCGCTCGTAACGACTGCGTTAATACTCGTTGTTATCGGCGTTGACGCTCAGCACGGCGGCGTTGCTTCGGTGCTTGGCGTCGCGGCTATCGTCTGCGTGGCGGCTGCCGTAGCAGGCGAAATGCTTCAGGACTTAAAGGCCGGACACATCCTCGGTGGTACACCCTGGAAGATGCAGGTCGGCGATATCATCGGTGTTGTCGTGTCAGGTCTTGTAATGTTCTACGTTTTAAATCTTCTTAACCAGGCTGACATTGCCCAGGGCATTCAGCAGAACTACCAGGGCGGTTTCGGAAGCAAGAATCTTTCCGCTCCTCAGGCAGGCCTGATGGCGATGCTCTCGCAGGGTATCGTAGGCGGCAAGATGGCATGGTCGCTCATCATCGTCGGACTCCTCATGGGTCTCGCGTTTATAATGATGCAGGTAAAGAGCCCGATGCTCGTATCGGTCGGCATGTACCTTCCTCTTGAAACGACATTCGCCATTTTCATCGGCGGTATTATCAAGGGAATACTCGACATTCTCGTAAAGAAGAAAAAAATGAACGAAGCGCAGAAAGTAAGAATTGAGAACGTCGGAATACTGCTTGCATCCGGTTTCATCGCGGGTGAGGCTCTGACGGGACTCGGTTTCGCGCCGTTCAAAATCGCAGAATTCAAGATACCTCAGATTTTCGCGGAACCTCCTTTAATGATAGGATTCGTAATTCTCGCGATAATCGGACTTATACTTATATACATTCCGTTGAGAAACGCGGGCAAACCGGACGAACCGGCACCCCCCAGCGCGGGAATGTAATTAATATAGATTTTTAGCAAAAAAGAAGGGGCTCACGCCCCTTCTTTTTTTATAAGAATATTTTTTCTGCCACAGATTCACACGGATTAACAGGATTAGAGCATTAAGATATCTTAGAAATTAGAATCCGTGAAATCTGTTTTTCTCTTTGTCATCCCCGCATGATCTTAGCGGGGACCGTGGCAGGAGAATAATAAAATATTTTCTGCCACAGATTCACACGGATTAACGGGATTAGAGCAAAAAGATATCTTAGAAATCAGAATCCGTGAAATCTGTTTTTCTCTTTGTCATCCCCGCATGATCTTAGCGGGGACCGTGGCAGGATAATAATAGATTTTTTCTGCCACAGATTCACACGGATTAAAAGGATTAAGAGAATGGTTCAATTGCTCTAATCCTTAAAATCTGTGAAAATCCGTGGCAGGAATATATCGGTAATTTTACACCGAAAAGAGGCATTACGTAACCGAATTATCTTTTTTTAATCCGTTTTAAAAATTATTTTGAGGTATGTTCAACAAGAAAAACAGGCAGGTATACAACCTTCTTGAGTTAACTCCCGTAAGAGTAAATGAGCACGAAGAGAACGAAGGACTGATACGTATACTTATACCAAAATTCAAAAATAAGTTTTTATTATCGCTGATACCCAAGGGCAAGTCCAAGCACATCAGGGTAAAACTCGATGAGATCGGTTCGGCGACCTGGCTTGCAATCAACGGCCGGAAAAAAGTAAATAACATCGTCGCGGAGTTAAGGGAGAAATTCGGCGAGAAGATAGAGCCCGCGGAAGACCGGGTTTCGAAGTTCATCGGAGGCTTAAACTTACATAATCTTATATATTTTAAAGAACTTAAAAAGGAAAATTAATCATGGCAGTATTAAATAATCTGAAGCCCGAAGGAATATGGAAACACTTCGAGGAAATGTGCGTCATACCGCATCCTTCGAAATTCGAAGCGGCGATGCGCGAATACGTTGTTAACTTCGCAAAGAAGAACAATCTCGAGTACGAAGTTGACGAAGTCGGCAACGTTGTGATACGCAAGCCCGCCACGAAGGGAATGGAAGACAGAAAAGGCGTTATCCTTCAGGGACACCTTGATATGGTGCCGCAGGCGAACAGCGATGCGAACCATAATTTTGAAACCGACCCTATCAAGCCGAGAATAGAAGGCGAATGGGTTAAAGCGACAGGCACGACGCTCGGCGCTGACAACGGCATCGGCGTTTCATCGGCTCTCGCGGTACTTGAAGCGAAAGACCTCGTGCACGGACCGGTAGAAGCGCTTTTCACTATCGATGAAGAAACAGGAATGACAGGCGCTTTCGGTCTGAAACCCGGATATCTGAAGGGCGACATTCTGATGAACCTCGATTCCGAAGATGAAGGCGAACTCTTCATCGGATGCGCCGGCGGCACGAACGCGACGGCGGTGTTCAAATACAAGAAGACAGCGGTTCCTGCAAAGCACGCTGCATACAAGCTGACCGTAAAAGGCCTTAAGGGCGGACATTCGGGATGCGACATTCACCTTGGCAGAGGAAATTCGAACAAGCTGTTATTCAGATTCCTCAGATACGCGGAAAGAAACATCGGATTGGTTTTAGCGGAAGTAGAAGGGGGCAATCTTCGCAACGCAATACCCAGAGAAGGTTACGCTGTGGTACTCGTACCTGAAGCGAACGCTGCGAAGTTCGAAGCGGAAGTGAAAGCTTACGCGGAAACGGTTAAGAAAGAATTCGCGACTGCGGATCCGGGACTTGAAGTAGTTGCTGAAAAAACAGCGGCTCCGGCAGGCGTTCTCGATAAGGACACGCAGAAGAATCTGATCAACTGCATTTACGCTCTTCCGAATAACGTTATCAGGATGAGCAACGACATGCCCGGACTCGTTGAAACCTCGACTAACCTCGCTATCGTGAAGTCCGATGCAAAGACGGATACAGTTGAAGTGAAATGTCTGCTTAGAAGTTCGGTAGACAGCGGCAAGGAAGCTCTTGAAAGAAAGATGGAAGCGGTATTCGAACTCGCGGGCGCGGCGGAAATTACTTTCGACGGACAGTATCCGGGATGGAAACCGAATCCCGGCTCGCCGATCCTCACCGTAATGCTCGACGTTTACGAAAAGATGTTCGGCAAGAAACCCGAGATAAAGGCGATTCATGCGGGACTCGAATGCGGCCTTATCGGCGGCGTGTTCCCGAACCTCGACATGATCTCATTCGGACCGACAATCAGATTCCCGCATTCACCGGACGAACAGTGCAACATCGAAACAGTGAAGAAGTTCTGGGATTATCTTGTTGAAACACTTAAGAATGTACCTAAAAAATAATTAGCGATTAGTAATTAATAATAAATAATTGAAAGCCGGCTTTAAGCCGGCTTTTTTATTTTCCGGAACCGCAGAATATACATTGAAATTTGTGTTTAATTATCATAAAATATATTTGAGGAATCAGGGCATAATTTAGTTTAATCCCCAAACTAAAATCAAAATGCTATGAAAAATTTAATTGCAATTCTTTTAATATGGGTTATTTCCATAAGCGCCTTTTCAAAGCCGCGCATTTCATTTAGCCAAATCAGCGACAACCCGGATTATATTCAGAATCAGGTCCTGTTCAATCCTAACAATATCTACACATGGATACAGAACACAGGCGTTTTCAACCAGGATATCAGAACGAACAACACACCCGGTTTCATGTGGCCTTCAGGCTCGAGCAGGTTCGCCATTTTCACGACAGGTCTAAGCATCGGAGCGAAGGTCAACGATTCAATAAGACTGGCAAGCTGCTCATATAAAGGCGAGTACTGGCCGGGCTATATCAATAACGGCTCGCCGGATTCGAATTCCTACTTTAAATTTTATAAAATTACGCGGGGCGACGGACCTTCGAATCCTGACTGGCTGAACTGGTACAGGATGGTGCCTTACGGCGCGCCTTATTACGACGTTAACAACAACGGCGTTTATGACCAGGGCATCGATACACCCGGTGTCAAAAACGCGCAGCAGACGATATTCATCTGCATGACTGACGGTTTTCCCGGCTCACATAATCAGTCGGAAGGATTTTCTGGCGGGACGAGACCGCTTTTTGCGGAAATGCATCTGACAGCATGGGGCTATTCGAAGACCGCGTACTCTGACATGCAGTTTTTCAGGTATGAGATAATTAATAAAGGAAGCAATATCTGGGATTCCACGTACATGGCATTTATTACGGATGCTGATGTGGGCGACGCGGTCGATGACTTCGTCGGATGCGATACGGCGAGACACCTCGGGTATGCGTATAATGCGGATAACCAGGACGGTACGGGTAATCCGCCTTCTTACGGCGCGAATCCGCCTGCCGTGGGAATGATAATGCTTAAAGGCGTACACATCAAAGGAAGCAATCCCTTTGATCTGAACATGACGTCGTTCACATATTTCGGCGCGCCCTGGGTATTATGCGAAACCGACGCTAACCAGCCTTTGTCTGCATACTATTTTCTTAAGGGCAGGAAGAATGACGGCTCTTACTGGCGGCACCCCAATACTAAAGAAAAAGTTTTTAAGGTATATACAGGGAATCCGGAAAACAATGAAGGCTGGACGGAATTCGGATACAACGGCAATCCGAATATGGGTCAGATTAGAAACTGCATCGGAGGCGACACGATTACAACTTACCCGTGCAATCCCGGCGACATGAAATACATTCTCGGTACGGGCTCTTCGAAACTGATAGTTAGTCCCGGCGACACGCAGAAAATAATAATGTGCCAGTTGATTGCAAGGGGAACAAGTAACGTTAACTCGGTAACAAAGCTCAAACAACTCGCTGATGCGGCGTGGAGTCTTTATAATAATAATTTTGTAATCGGAATCGAAAACATCTCGACGGAAGTGCCTGCGGCCTTTTCGCTTTACCAGAACTACCCCAACCCTTTCAATCCTGTGACAAAGATAAGGTTTGATATTCCGACGGATTCCCGCTTGAGCGGGAATGACAATGTGGTCCTGAAGGTATACGACATTCTCGGGAAAGAAGTAGAGACACTGGTAAACGGGAAACTACAGCCCGGAACATATGAGGTAACGTGGGACGCATCGGGATTCGGGAGCGGCGTGTATTTCTATAGATGTTTGGTATCCGGATTCTCAGAAACAAAAAAAATGGTCGTTCTTAAATAAATTAACTTAATATTCATTTGTTAAAATATATTTTATTAATTCTTTTTCAAATGGCTGCATCCTGCTATGCGCAGTGGCAGCAGGATGTAAGACTCACTGATCATTCGGGAGTCTCAGCGACATCGTATAACAACGGAAGAAATATAGCTTCGAACAGCGGCCATGTCCATGCAGTATGGCATGATGACAGGGACGGCAACTGGGAAATATATTATAAACATTCATCTGACAATGGAATAAACTGGGAAGCCGATAGACGGCTGACTAATTTTCAGGAATATTCATATTACCCTTCTATAGCAAATTACGGAACAAAAGTTTATGTGGTTTGGGAAGACAACCGGGATTTTTCTTCGGAAATATATTTTAAATATTCTACTGATAACGGCTCCGTCTGGAGTCCGGATATAAGACTTACAAACATATCCTCGATTAAAGGCTTTCCGGTAATATCAGTTTCAGATCAGGTTGTAAATGTTTTTTGGAATGACAACAGGGACGGGAATTATGAGATTTATGAAAAGCATTCTGTTGACGGCGGATTGACATGGGGAACTGATACAAGGATTACTAACGCTCCGGGAAATTCGGGATTCGTTTCCACATCATTATCCGGTCTGTTTCTTTATATTAGCTGGATGGATTATCGTGACGGCAATTATGAAATATATTTTAAACGTTCGACGAATATTGGTGTAAGCTGGGAATCAGATGTCAGATTAAGCAATAATAATGCATCATCGGTCTATCCCTCTATATCCTCGTCTAATCAGAATGTACATGTTGTATGGCAGGATAACAGAGATATGAATAATGAAATTTATTATAATAGATCGACGAACGGAGGTGCGAACTGGAGTACGGACCAACGATTAACAAATGATCTTAGAGAATCAAAATATCCGTCCGTTGCTGCTTCCGGCGATATTATTCACTTACTCTGGCAGGATAACAGGGATTATAATGACGAAATTTATTATAAACGTTCTACCGATAACGGTTTAAGCTGGTTATCCGATTTTAGGCTTACAAATGACACGAATGAATCAAGATATCCTTCGATTACACTGTCCGGAGCAACCGTGCATATTTTGTGGACTGATTACAGGTACGGCAATTATGAAATTCTTTACAAAAGAAATCCTTCCGGGAATTCGGTAAAAGTTAATTTCATTAATTCAATACTGCCTTCAAAGTTCGCTTTATACCAGAACTACCCGAACCCTTTCAATCCCGTTACAAAGATAAGGTTTGATATTCCCATGGATTCTCGCTTTGAAGAGCGAGCCGCTTTGCGGGTTCGCGGGAATGACAATGTCGTATTAAAAATATATGACGTTCTCGGAAAGGAAGTGGCGACTCTTGTGAACGAAGGACTACAGCCGGCGACGTATGAAGTTAAGTGGGACGCATCGGGATTTACATCGGGTTTGTATTTCTGCAGACTTGAGTCAAACGGTTATTCCATTACAAGAAAAATGGTTTTATTGAAGTAGCATTTTATTTGCTACCAGATTTTATACATATAATTTTTTGTTCAAAAGACGAATTTTTGAAATAATATCCCCGAAATTTAAAACAAAGGAGTGATTTTGAAAAAAAGATTTTTACTGATTTCAACATTCATATTTTTATTCAGCATATTCCTGTCCGGCCAGGGTTATTCACAGGCAACAAGAATGGTGCTTTTTGAGGAAGCAACTTCCTGCAACTGCGGTCCCTGCGCGGCGAGCAATCCGATTCTCGATGCCTGGCTGCTCGCGAATCCCAACAATACTAATGCCATAAAGTATCATCCGAATTTCGGCACAGACCCTATGCATCTTGCAAATCCCACGCAGAATACGGAAAGAGTCAATTATTGCGGAATAAACGCTTACCCGACAGTCAACGCTGACGGCCTTATGTATGACTGCTGCTGGCCTTTTTCTGTTTCGTGTTTCAATAACGTAGTCGCGACAAGAACAGCAGTTTCAACTCCGCTTAGCATTACTGTCACGGATACAAGAATTCCCGGCGA
Organism: uncultured Ignavibacteriota bacterium; assembly: GCA_903831845.1. Taxonomy (GTDB): domain Bacteria; phylum Bacteroidota; class Ignavibacteria; order Tepidaquicellales; family Tepidaquicellaceae; genus CAIKZJ01. Next base: position 11,571 of record CAIKZJ010000400.1, on the reverse strand, counting down.
TTCAATCAGGTCGGTTATAGTGCTAAACCTGTCGTCCGGACTTCCGGCAGGCACCTTTAAGCTACGCGTCATGGCAGTGGAGAACAGAGTTCACTATAACACTCCTCCGGGTTCGAACGGCGAAATGGATTTTTATAACGTGTTCAGATGGGCTTTCCCGAATACCATGGGAGTTGACGCGCCGACTGCCGCGGGAACGTATACTTACACCTATACGTACAAGCGTCTTTCAAACTGGGTGGATACATCGATCTATACGGTCGCATTCGTTCAGAACGACGTGAACAAGGAAGTCATCAATTCAGGCAAGGGCCATTACATCGCGACGGGAATTAATCCTGTTAATTCTCCGGTGCCCGAAAATTATTCTCTGTCACAGAACTATCCCAACCCGTTCAATCCTTTCACGAAAATATCTTTCGATATCGCTAAGGCGGGATTCGTTACTCTTAAAGTGTACGATGTCACAGGAAGTGTTATATATACTCTCGTTAACGGGCAGATGAATGCGGGAAGGTACGATTACGATTTCTGCGCGTCTGAACTCTCGAGCGGAGTGTATTATTACAAGCTTGAATGCAACGGTTTCTCAATGACAAAGAAAATGATCCTGATAAAATAAATTGATCTGAGTATTTAAAAACCCGTTGACCATAAAAATCAACGGGTTTTTTATTTTACCGGTTTGCTTTATTTTATTTTTTCTTTTCGCCGCATACACAGTCAGCGCCGATCTGAGAAACCACTACCTTGACTTTAGGGTCGCCTGTATTGAACGCAAAATTTCCTGCTCTATCGCCGCAGCAATGTATGCAAATAGTATGCGTCGGCTGTCCATTGTCTTCGTATGTGGCTTCAAATGGGCTTGATGTTGCGTACTGCGTCGGACCGCCATCTATGCACCATTGTATATTTCTGCAGTCATCACATCCGACAACATAAACCTTTATGCTGTAAGTATTCGGCTGGTTTGCTGCGCTGCCCGGATTAGCCGAAATTATCGCGAACATTATCAATGCCGCGAGCACTATTCCAGAAATTACTGATATTTTTTTCATCTTTATTGTTTTTGATTTTTAAAATGAGGAGTCTTACTTCTTATTGCAAAGACAGTCGGCGCCTATCTGTGAAACTTCAATCGTAACTTCGCGCGTCGAGCCGCATTTGATAGTGGCCGTGCCCGCTTTGTCGCCGCATTTAACGCATATCGTCTGTATCACAGCTCCGGCAGGGTCGCATTCCGCGTAGAAATCGCAGGAGCCGGGTTTCTTGACGATACCGCCGTTCATGCAGTAATATAAATCTTTGCAGTTATCGCACCCTTTGACTATAACGTGAAACGGGTCCGATACGGAATTATTCGGGACAACGTCGTTTGACTGTCCGAATGCGAAAGCAAAAATGAACAATACAGCCAGCAGTATTCCCGGAATGAATGATAGATTTTTCATTTTGTTTCTCTCCTTATTGACATTTTTTTAATTTGAAATGATTGGGGATTGTCAGACTTTGTTTGATTTGTAAGCTGCCGGCTAAGCCGGCAGCGCTAATACAAACAATTATAAAAATTGATAAATAACGAATAATATAATTCTATTACCATAATATAAGATAAATAAACTTAATATTATTAATATATATGTTAGTTATTTAACATAAGATATTATTTTCAATAAGTCAAGTGTTTTCCCGAAATGAATAAAAGATGTGTAATTTTAAAAAAAGGCCGGATGACCGGCTCAAAATATCAATTGTAAGACAGATTGAAAGGTATTTTCACGCTTAGCACAATGTTCCTTCCGATATTGTTCGCTCCGAATGTACGCAGCCTGGAAAGGAAGTCGGCATAAATTTCGTTAAACAGATTGGTGCAGGCAAGCGATATGTTAAAATGCTGACCCTCGAACCTGAAAGATGTGCCCAGGTAAAGGTTTACGATGTTATATGCCGAAGCAGTATATTCGTTTTCGCCGAGTCTGCTTTTCTTCAGCGAGCTCGTGACGGAAACTTCAGCATATGAGTTTTCAAGCGATTTGTATTTTTTTAAATCCGCTCTGAGCGAATTTGTTATCCTGTCCGCCGGCATCAGTGGAAGGTAAGCTCCGTCGCTTCTCTTTCCTGTTACGGTAGAAAAAGTAATTCTGTATGTGAGCCATTTCATGAGCTGTACATACACATCCGCTTCGACGCCTTTCAGCGACGCGTCCGACTGAACGAACCTGTATACCGTATCGCCCCTTATAGTTTCGGTTGTCGGGTTAAGGTAAATGTAATTATGAATGTTGTTGTAATACGCCGAGATGTCGAGAGAAAAGTAGCGGCTTTCGACCACAACGCCGGCGTCGCCGTTGTAACTCTGCTCTGTGCTGAAATCCCTGTTGCCGATTTCGTACCTTCTCGTTCCTTCATGAAGTCCGTTGGAAAGGAGCTCTGCGAGATTTGGCGCCCTGTAACCCGATGACAGGTTGCCTTTAAGAAGAAAATTTCCCGAAAGCCTGTAGGTTATTCCTAACGCGCCGTTTAATGTGCCGTAGGTTTTTCCGAGTGGCGGCATGTAACCTGCGCTGTCCTGAATTCCGCGACCGTATGAACTTACATCCAGAACGTCGTAACGCAGTCCTAATTCCGTCCCGAACTTCGTATGGGAGTATTTATAATCCGCGAGAAGAGAAAACTGTTTTGTATTTGCGTCAGGAATTATGACCCTTTCTCCGTAATTGCGGTTTGTCTGGTAATATCCCTGTGTTCCGAAAGTGAGCTGCGACGTTCTCGAAATGTCGTAACCCCATGCAAGGTCGCCGGAGAAAGTATTAAGCTTCATACCGAGGTTTCCCATTTGAAGCGAATCGGGCAGAAACCTGTCGTCGTTGCCTTCAATTTCCTGCCTGTCGTTGAAAACATAGCCGAAATTATATTTCAGTTTCGATTTGCCGATGAACAGCGAATTCTGCCAGGAAAGATTATGGACGGCAAGCACGTGATGCGGGCCGCCGAACGATCTTTCAAACCTGCTTTCGCTTTTAGTCTTCTCGCGCTCGAATTCCGCCTGTTCAAGTATGCCGAAAATATAATTCGTGAAACTGTAATCAAGAGACGTAGCGAAATTCGATTTTGTGTATCCGAAACCCGTTCTTACGTCGTATCCCGCGAACCTCGTCTGCGGAACCCTGTCGGAATTTCCGTCAAGGTAATCGGCGTGCGTTTCGCCGCCGAACCTTAATCGCCAGTTGAAGTTCCTTTCGGAACCTTTGAATCCCACGTTGCTTGAAAGCCCAAGAGTGTTCGAGAAGAGCTTCATGTTGAAATCCGCAAGCGACTTTCCGACGGGAGCCGGTTTTTCCTCGACGATGTTCATAACGCCTCCGATAGCTTCCGGTCCGTAAAGCAATGAACTCGGCCCCTTAATGATTTCGACGTTGTCGAGTCCGTTCTCGCTCTGCACGAGTCCGTGTTCGTCCTGCCATTGCTGGTTGTCGAAACGCATTCCGTTTATCATTATTCCGACACGGTTGCCGTAAAGCCCGCGTATTACAGGCTTTGAAACTCCCGTTCCCGTCGAGAGCTGGTAGACTCCGGGCAGTTTCGTTACGGCGTCGGATATGTTTGTCGAGCCGTTCTTTTCAAGGTCCGTTGAAATTATTTTATCGCTCTGGTACGGCTTGTCTACCTGCGTTTCCGTTACGAGAATTTCTTCAGTCGAATATTCGTAGGAGGATAATCTGATTTCCATGTAAACAGACTTACCCCTTATTTCAACAAGAAGGTTCACGGACTGATAATTCAGACACGATACGTTAACATTGAAGACGCCGTCGGGCAGTTCGGTAACGCTGAATTTTCCCTCTTCGTCAGACGAGAATGATTTCCTGATTTCCCTGACGTATACATTCGCGTCGGAAACGGGATTGCCGTTTCCTGCATCTGTTATGACCCCTGAAAATGTAACCTGAGAGTATCCCGACCCCGCCGCGAAAAAGAAAATCAGTATGTATAAAATTCTTTTAAGAATCATTTTGTAGATTTAGGAAATCCGAAATAAATTACCAGTCCCGCGTATGTCTGAAGATAAGCTACGGTTCTGTCAGGGAATATATCATGCGCCTTGTCGCCCAGATCGACTTCGTTCGGACCGACTTCAGACGGATCGTCCTGTCCTTTGCCTACAAGGTTCGCGATGTTGTATTTCAGCCCTGCCGTAAGTCCGACGTTTTTGCTTAACTTGAACTCGCAGCCGCCGTTGAACTGGAGGCCGAATCTCGCTTCCGATTTCATGTCCTGGTCCCGGAAAGCAGTTGTGTTGTTGGGTGTGAACTTGAACGAACCTCCCCAGAAGTTACCGGTAACATCGAGTCCGAGATACGGGTTGACGTTTCCTTTCGGAAGAAAATCGTATTCTCCTCCGAGAGCTATTGTTATGAGCGATACTTTAGGTTTGAACGTGCGGGCTATGCCGTCCGTGCCCGTTACAGTGCCTTCATTCGAGAACGAACTGTAATTAAGTCCGAATGCAAGCTTGTAGTTCCCGGTATTGCCAAGTGAAAGCTTCCCCTGCGCGCCGAAATTGAAACCGTTTTTCATCCTGTACGGCCAGTTGTCCTGCGCCGTATCGGAAAGGATTATATTGTTCTTAAAATCTGCCATAGGTGCTGAATAACCACCTGTGAAATTGACAGTAAATTTTGATTGTGAGTAGGACTGTGTGGAAATGCCGATAGCGATTATAGTCATAACCGCCAGTAAGATTTTTTTCATTTGTTTTCCCTTTATTGATTAATATATATGATAAAACAAATCATAACCTATCAAGTTTCAGACTTTCGTACTAAAAAAATGAAAATAAAAAAAGCCTTCTCTTTGGGAGAAGGCCTTTAAGCGATATTCTGTTTTAATCTATTTCGAGAAGAAGTAAGACAGTGAAATATGCCCGAGAAGGTTCTTAAGGCTGCTTTCGCTGTTGTTGTATTCTGTTGCTACGAGATGAGTACTGCTGCCGGTTACAGTGTTGTTGAAACCGTATTCAAGAGCCAGGTGCATTCTAAGCCTTGTGAGAAGGTCGTAGCTGCATCCTGCCATAACGTGATGCTCGAGAACCGCCGGCATTATCGGGATAATCGTTTCGGGCGGAATAGGATTCGTCGTATACGAATATCCTGCCCTTAACGTGAACACTTTGCTTAAGTCGTACTCGCCGCCGAATTTAAGTATTACGGCGTCTTTCCATTTCATCGGGAACTCGACTATAAGGTCGCTCTGATTTACTCCGCCGTTACCTATCATTTTATTTATGTTCGCATTGCCGCCGTTTGAAAGAGTGATTTTCATGTTTTCAAACGCTTTCGACCAGTTCAGCCATTCGAAATCGAAGCCGAACCTTAAGCCCGTCACGGGAGAGTACATCAGACCGAATCCTGCCGACTGGGGAGTCTTGAACTCGTTCGTTACGTCGTACGTCGCCGTGAACCCGTCGTACGGATGAATTCCGTTTGCCGAGAAGAGCGCTGACACGAGTTTTGCGGCAGAGTCTATTGAAATATGGTATATGTTAACAAGGTTCATCGCGGCGATGCCCGACGCTTCGCTGAACTGCGCGGACATGTCCATTGTCGCGGTTCCGTTCTTGAAGTTGAGAGGAATCGAGAGGCAGTAATTCACGCCCATAGAGAACCTGTCGCTGTATTTGTACGCAACACCGAATTTACCGCCGAAAGAATATGACTTAAGTCCTGTCATTTCCGCTCCCGCAGTCATTTCGGAATATCCAAGACCGAATGGCTTCGGAGCCGAAAAATACTGTCCGAATGTGGTCGGACCGGATGTCGTAATAAGCGTTCCTTTTAAAATTGAAGGAGGAAGGCTGAACGGCTGCGCTATTTCAAGAGTCGAATACACGAACTCGCCCGTCGCGCCGATGGATAGATTCGGCGTTATCATGTATGAGCCGGATATCGCGCTTTCAATAATCGCGAATCTTGAACGGTAATTCTGATTTGCAATAGTAGGGGAAAGAAGCCTGTGCATCAGTTTGTAGTCTGTGCCCATTCCGCCTGTCGTGAACACTCCGGCTCCGAGAGTGAGCTTGCTGTCTTTAAAATTGTGTACGTACGAAAGGCTCGGGAGAGCGTAAAGATTCTTTTCTCCGTCAGCATCGTTGTATACCGTAGTCGTAGTGTTGCCGTTTGCGTCTTTTGTGTAATTCTTGAAATGGGGAATCGGCATCATGAATATTGAATTCGCGTTAAGCACGGGTTTGGTGATGAAAGACATACCCGCCGGATTCGTTATCATGAGCGAAGGACTGTCGAAGAAACCTATTTCCGTGCCGCCTCTGCCGATGGAAAGCGTGTTGTAATCCACAGCACGTACGCCGTTCTGTGAATACAGGTACGAAACAGACACGAATAATAGAAGAATTGCGGTAAAAATACTTTTCCTCATATGGGTTTTGTTTGGTTAAGGTAAATTTAGTTGAAAATGAACAAAATTATTTAATAATTCAATAAATTTATCTTTGTATTGAATTTACATACACGTAATTTCAAAAATGTATATTATTACCCGCAGATGAACTCAATTTGAGTTGTTTGTTTACGGGTTAATAAATAATTTGAAAAAATCATTAAAGTAAGAAATTTTATTTTGAATAATTTAAACGGGGCATTCAAAATGCGTAAACAAATTTTATTTCTTTTAATTTTAATTTTTACCGCTCAGACGATGTATTCACAGCAAAACATAAAATCCAGGGTTGAAAGCTATAAAAAAGTCAAACTAAGCGCCGACCTTTCATGGCTAAGCGATAAAGAGAAGCAGATAATCCCTCTTTTCATAGAGGCGTCGAAACTTGTCGATGAGATTTTCTGGAAACAGAATTTCGGCGATAAGGAATCGCTGCTTTCGAAGCTTACTGACGAATATGAAAAGGAATTCGTAAAAATAAACTACGGGCCGTGGGACCAGCTTAACGACGAAAAGCCTTTCATCGCGGGGTATGGCGAAAAACCGCCCTGCGCCAATTTTTATCCGAAAGAAATGACAAAGGCCGATTTCGAAAAAATTGCGGACCCGAACAAGACAGGCGCGTATTCAATTGTAGTGAAAGATAAAGACGGATTTAAAGTCGTTCCTTATTCAGCGGCATATAAGAACGAAATTACAAAAATTGCAGAGCTGCTTAAAAAGGCATCGGAACTCGCTGAAGACGCGGGTCTCAAGAAATACCTGTCGCTCCGTGCGGATGCGCTGCTTACCGACAATTACCAGCCGAGCGATTTCGCGTGGATGGACATGAAATCTTCGAACCTTGATTTTGTCGTCGGGCCTATCGAGAATTATACAGACAAGCTTTTCGGATACAAGACGTCTTTCGAGTCTTATATCCTTATCAAGGATCCAGACTGGAGCAGGAAACTCGAAAAATTCACGTCGCTCCTTCCCGAATTACAGAAAGGACTTCCCGTAGAGGACAAATACAAGAAGGAAAGCCCGGGTTCTGAATCGGATCTTAACGCGTACGACGCAATATATTATGCGGGCGACTGCAATGCGGGAAGCAAGACTATCGCAATTAACCTGCCTAACGATGAAGAAGTGCAGATTAAGAAGGGCTCGAGAAGACTGCAGCTTAAAAATATAATGAAGGCAAAGTTCGACAATATAATGCAGCCGATTGCCAATCTTATTATTTCGCCTGAACAGAAAAAGTACGTTAAATTCGGAGCGTTCTTCGAAAATACGATGTTTCACGAAGTCGCGCACGGACTCGGGATTAAGAATACGATTACCGGAGCGGGAACAGTAAGAGACGCTCTGAAAGAACAATACTCCGCTCTCGAAGAGGGTAAGGCCGACATACTCGGACTTTATCTCGTGACAAGGCTTTATGAAATGGGCGAATTGAAGGAAGGCGAAGTTATGGACAATTACGTAACGTTCCTCGCCGGCATTTTCCGTTCCTGCAGGTTCGGCGCTGCAAGCGCGCATGGCAAGGCGAATATGGTGAGGTTCTATTATTTCCAGGACAAGGGAGCTTTCACGCACAATGACGACGGGACTTACTCCGTGAATTTCGATAAGATGAAAGACGCGGTTATTTCCTCGTCTCAGCAGATACTAAAAATCCAGGGTGACGGCGATTATAACACTGCAAAAAGCCTTATCGAAAAAGACGGGTTCATAAAGGAAGAACTGAAGAAAGACCTCGAAAGAATCAATAACGCGGGAATACCCGTGGATATAGTCTTCGAACAGGGAATGGACTATCTTAAGTTCTAAATTGAAAATGCAAAGTTGAAAGTGTAAAAGTACAATGCAAAATTAGAAATTATACGGTAGTAAAACATAATGCTGTATTCAACTCTTAATTTTAAATTGTACTTTTGCATTTTACATTTTAAACTTTACACTAAAAGGTCAGTTGTCGTACGTGAACTTCACTCCGCTTTCCTCGATGAATGTGAGTATCACGAGAACCTGATATTTAATCCTGTCCTCGAGCGGCAGCGTCCTTAGAGTTTCGACCGTGTATGAAGGAATCTTAAGCTTGTCGATGATATTGTCCATCGAATGGTTTGGTTTGAAAGGGAAGTACTGAATGTGAAACTGCAGTTCCTTGCTCGGTATGTACTTGTTGACGTTCAGGTTAGCCCTAACGAGAAAATCGGAAAACTTTTCGGAGTTTGTGATGAAAGTCTGGCCGAATGACTTGTCTTTCTGCTTTTCGTACATGTTCTCGTCGAATTTCGTCCATGCCTCATGCAGGTTGATAACGTAATCCGGGTCAAAGTCGCGCACGAAATCCATGAATTCGCTTGCAAGTCTTTCTTCGTATATTTCACCTTTTTTATTGCCGGGGAAAACCTGGTTCAGGTCGACACCTACTCCTCTTACTTTTTGCTTATACGCCTGAATGTTAACCTTCGGCAGGAAACCGACAGTGCCTTCCAGCACGTTTATGTATTTCATCACCGTATCGCAAGCGTAAATGCCCGCGACCTCGTCGCCGTGAATACCTGCGTCAATAAGTATCTTTGGATATTCTTTTTCGGAGCGGAGAATGTAATATGGCGTTTCGTATTCTGTGTTTTCTCCTATGACGTATTGAATGACGAAGTGGTCTTTTTTCGCAGAAGGATTATGCTGCGCGTAAACAGGATACACGGCAATAAGTACAAACAGTATTTTAAACAGATTCCGCATTTATTAAGGTAACAAAATATACAGGAAAAAATTCGATAAAAAAGAACTACCTTCTTATTCTTACCGCGCCCGAATAAACGCAGACGAAAACGGCGGCGATTTTAAGTTCGGCGCTGATTCCGGAGAGGTCGTCTGAAATGTTCCAGTCGCGCCATGCGCTTGAACCTCCGAACCTTGTGTACACCCTCATGGATCCGTTCCCCGAAGTAATGTTCCATTCTTTCCAGGCATCGTCGCCGGAATAAAGCGTGCTTACTCGCAGCGAATGCTTTCCGTCGGAAACATCCCACTGTTTCCATGCGTCGTCGCCGGAGAATACCGTTCGCATCGTTCCGCTGACATTTCCGATGCTGAACCGCCACTGTTTCCACGCGTCGTCGCCGCTGTAAACCGTCTCAATCGTTCCGTCGGAATTCGGGGCGTTCACCCTCCACGATTTCCAGGCGTCGTCGCCGCTGTACATAGTGCTGTATGAGCCGGAACCCTTGTCTGTGGATATGTTCCAGTCTTTCCAGGCGCCTTCGCCCGCGTATCTCGCCGATACTGAAGAGATTTTTGCCTCCTGCGCGAATGATAATCCCGCAAGAAGGAGCACTATAAAAGCCGGAATTGTAATTTTTCTGCCCATACTTTTTTCTTTTTATACTGCGGTTGCCGCAGTTTTGTTCTGTATATTATTTTACCAGCACCATTTTCTTCGATTCGGAATAACTACCCGCGTTAAGTCTGTATATATACGTTCCGCTCGGAAGCCTGTTATCCGCGTCGAACTGAACTTCATACGTTCCGGCCTGCAGCCTGTCGTTTACAAGCGTCGCGATTTCCTTTCCGAGCATGTCATAAACTTTCAGAACGACATTGTCATTCCCTTGTAACCTGGAATCTGCAGGAATCGAGAATTTAATATTCGTTGACGGATTGAACGGATTAGGATAATTCTGCGAGAGCGAAAAACCCGAAGGAATTTCGGATTCAGTCTTCCTTATTCCTATAGATGATATATTAATAATCGACGACCATATCTGGTAAATGCCCGAGAAGTCGTCCATCCAGTATGCGAAAAGCTTGTTGCCGTTTGTTTCGAGAGTTATAAAGTCGCCCTGATAACTTGAAGCGGCGCCCGCTATCGCTTTTGGTTTGAACTTGTGCTCACTGACCACGAATTCGCGCCATGTTGCGCCGCCGTCCTGCGAACGCGCAATGAGCACTTCCGCCGAATCAGATGTGGTGTTTCTGTCATCGTAAAAAAGAACGTTTACCCCGCCTGTAGAATCAACGCAAACTGACGGGCAGTACTGAATCTTACCGTTGTTTACAGCGTCCTGATTCACTCTTATTCCCGCTGACCAGTTCAATCCGTTATTCGATGAGTAATGAAGAACAATATCCGGGTCGGTGCCTGCGGGAGCAAGATTCTTTTCCGCCGAGACCATATAAATCCATCCGTTTCTCGGACCGCCTGATTTGTCTATGTCGTATCTCGGAAGGCCGTTTACTCTTATGTTTCCTTTTGATGTGAGCGTCCCGTTAATTCCGTTCATAGCGTAAGCGTTCTGAATGATAGTCCAGTTAACTCCGCCGTTAGTCGAAAAACCGAATCCCGCGAAGTTCTCCGTGAACGGCGATGTCGAAGATACGCCCGCCCACGCGTCGTAAACCGTTCCGTCTTTCCCGACCCTGATGTATCCGCCCGAACATCTTTGCGGCGGGGGAGAGTTAATCGCCGCCGGTGACGTCCAGTTCATTCCGCTGTTCGTAGTGTACGAAACAAGCACAGGGAAAGGAGAAACGAAATTCACCCACGAAGCGTACGTCCTGCCGTAAAACGGGCTTGAAGGACTGTCATCCGTCGTGCTCGAACCCTTATCCTCGGGCTGGGCGGTTGTGAGCGCATATGCCGACGACCAGGTCGTGCCGTTATCGGTCGAATAATGGCTGTATACGCCGGCAACGACCGAAGGTTTCCCGATATGAGTAATGATGAACACTCCGTTTTTGTCAATCGATACTCCCGGGTCGCCTCCGTGGTTGAAGATGTTGTTTCCCTTGCAGGTGTCAGAGCCGAACCAGTTGTAACCGCCGTTAGTGCTGACGTAGACGCCTTCACTTATGAAACCGTTAGTAGTGTTTATAGTGTACGAACTCGCGAACATCATCAACCTGTTGTTCGGGTTGAAACAGACTATCGGTTCCGTCTGCGTTATTATGCTCGGAAAAATCCTGAAGTTCGAAAACGCAAGCCTGTATTGCGCATGCGCGCTGCCGGACAGCATCACAACTAATGCCAGAGCCGATATAAAACGAATTGCTCTCGTAAACATTCTGAATAATATTAAAATTTGTAACTAACATTTAAACCCGAATAAATGCTTCGGG
>CAIKZJ010000399.1 GCA_903831845.1 uncultured Ignavibacteriota bacterium | reverse complement strand
TTATACACAGTGCTTAGTAATGCTCCCGATGTCGTATCGTAATTTTCAATTCTCTGGTTCTTCTCGCGCTTGCTGTCGAGAGCCCTCATCCAGAAATCAACGCCCGTAATAAGGTAATTTGACTTGCTGAACTGCCAGTCAGCCTTGAACTGAAGTCCGTTTGTATAATGACGGGCATTAGGCGTAATATCAAGCACATAAACTTTCTGCTTGAGTTTGCCCGAAGCGGTTTTAACCTGTGATATGGTGTTAGGAACATTATCAACATCCCTTAATATTGACTGATAATAGTACTTAACTGAAAATTCCTTCAGCGGTTCGGCAATATCTTTTATCCTGTATTCACCGGATACCATATCCCTGTTCTCTTTCGGATATGTAACCACAGCTGCTGTAGGAAACAGCGTGCCTGCGCCGGGAATTCCGATGTCTGTTCCCCTGTATCTCTGATATGAAAGCCTGAATTCCTGATTCTTCACAGGCCTGAAACCAAGATTCGCGCTTATATTATTATCCCTGAACTGGCTGTTTGGAAGTTCGCCTTTCGGCGTCATTGTATTTTTCGCGTCTCTGACACTGCCGCTTATTTTCGCATAGAATTTCTGAGAAGATGCGTAAAGACTCATCCATCCGTTGGGGTTTTCGTTCACGGAATTGTATCCGCTTATCAGCGAACCGCCGTAGACAAATTTGTTGCTGAAATCCCCGTTCTTCGTGTAAATGTTCACCACGCCGCCGAACGCTCCCGTGCCGTATAAAGATGACACGCCGCCTTTGATTACTTCAATCCTTTCAACGTCATTCAGGTCGGCAAGAGAAAGCCTTGCGGATATGTCAGTTGCCGTTTCTATCCTGTTGCCGTCTATGTTCGTCACTACATTTGCCTTGCTCAGTCCCCTGATGCTTATTTCAGTCGCCCATATTCCGTCTCTTATAAGTGAAATACCCGGCTTGCTGCTTAATGCATCCGGTATCGTATTGTACAGACTCTTTGTAATCTCATCGTCGGATACGATTTCCATAGGCATCGGAACATCCTTAAGCAGTGTCTGATACCTGGTGCTTGTTACGTTAATTTCTCCCGTGGATATTTCCGAAGGTGTGAGTTTTATGTCGACTTTTGTCGTCATCGGTCCTGTAACCGTGACTTCTATAATTCCTGACTTATATCCTTCGTGATAATAAGTCAGTTTGCATTTACCCGAAGTAATTTTTTCTATAATAAAGAAACCTGATGCGTCCGATACGGATTTCAGTCCGTACTCCTCGGCCCTGATTTCAACACCTGTTACAGGAACGCCTGTTTCCCTGTCTGTTACATACCCCTGAATGTTACCCGTCTGCGCGAATGATTTTACGGAAATCAACAGAAGTACAAATAGTGCAATAATCCCCTTTTTCATCGTAATTTTATTTATTTAAATCGTACTAAAATATCCTTTTTAAAGCAGAAATTAAATCCAATAATTCGTCTGATTCAGCACTTTTTGGCTTTAAACCTTTGAAATATAAAAGTATTTTAATGCATGAAAAAGTACATCGCCCTTATAATAAATCTCAGTTTAATCCACTTCCTTCTCGGACTCGATATCAACATAGTGAGCGTCACACTGCCGTCTATCGCTTCTCATTTCGGAGTGGCTGCAAACGTAGCGTCCAGAGTAGTCTGGGTTTACCTTCTTGTTCTGACGTGCTTTCTTCTGGCTTTCGGCAGACTGGGCGATATTAAAGGATTCAAAAAAATTTATTTTTCCGGAATACTAGTATTCACTGTCGGTTCGGCTTTGTGCTTTTTCGCTAAGGATTTTAACCTTCTCGTCGCATTCAGGATTTTTCAGGCTCTCGGCAGTTCTGTGCTGTTTGCGCTGACTCCCGCGATTATCGCCGCAGGCATTCCTGAAGAATTCAGGGGCAGAGTATACGGAATCAATTACTCGTTCACCGCTTTCGGTGGTATTATCGGACGGGCAGCAAGCGGGTACATTATTGACGCGTTCGGATGGAATTCGGTTTTTGCGTTGAGCGTGCCGATAGGACTTGCAGCGCTCTTCATCACATATAAATATCTCCCTGAATATGTTTCAGGCAACGGTAACAGGAAATTCG
>CAIKZJ010000398.1 GCA_903831845.1 uncultured Ignavibacteriota bacterium | reverse complement strand
GGGTTGATTTTTGTAAGCCCTCTTCTGAATACCGACCATTCCAGAAGATTTTCCAGAAGTTTATACAGGTTGCGTGCCGCTACGTTCATGTTTTTCGCCATCGTGTTTATCTCCTGCCTGTTAAACTTATCGATGTCCTGGAAAAGTATATCGGTGTATCCCAGAAATATATTGAAGGAATTCTTCAGATCGTGAGAAATAACGGAAAAAAGTCTGTCCTTCTCGGAGTTTGCCGCCTCAAGTTCCTCTTTCTTCTGCCTCAATTTGTTTTCGGATTCGACTCTTTCGGTGATATCCTTTGTAACGCTTATACTGTGCGGAACACCTTTCAGGTAAATGAGGCTCGTGGAAAACAGGCCCTTTAACGTTGTTCCGTCAGCCTTCTGGAATTCAAGCTCCTGATTTATGTAAGGCAGGTTTCCTGAAAGCGCATTAACCATGTTCTTTCTAAGCGATTCGTCTTTCCACAGCCCGAGGTCCGTTGTTTTCCTGTTTATGGAGACTTCTCTTGTGAATCCCGTTATTGCCGTGAAAGCATGGTTAATGTCGATTATATTCCCGTCCGAAAGTCTTGTTATCAATACTGCGTCGGGGCTCAGGTTGAACACCGTTTCAAAATGTTCCTTCGCCGCCTTCATGTCGAAATGAAGTTTCTGGTTGACCATGAATATAAGACCGAACGTATATAGCAAACCGGCTATGAGCCCCAGTATATATTGTAATACTGTCGTCCAGTCCTGACTCATATAACTCCCCAGATCCGGGTTTTTGAACAGGTATATAAGTCTTATAATATAAAAACTGACGTAAAGTAACATAAAAGAACTCAGAAAATTCGCAGAAAATATCACTGATTTATCCTTGTATCGTATAAGTGAATATCCCGTCAGGAAAGTAGCAATCATCATGCCGGCCGCGAATATTATCGAACGGGCGTGAGAGCTGTCCTCAAAATAGAGAAAGTAAAACATGAGAATTTCATAAACTAGATATCCTGAATATAAAAGCAGAGAGTTTTCTTTCCTGCCGAGAAAACGCATTATCCCTGTGTACATGAATACAATTCCCAGTAGTATAAGGCTGTTTTGCAGGAATATCGCGTGCAGCGTAAGCCAGGGTATGGACCTGAGGCTCAGGAAAATTACACCGGCAGCAATTGAGATGCTCCATAACAGCCACCAGCCGTTGCCTTTATAGTCCCTGTTCAGTAAAAACTGAATCAGGAGACCGACGACCTGCAGTATATGCAGTATGATAATAAGTTTTGCAACCGACGAAATATCTAAATTTGCCATGTTGTACGGTTTAAAATTTAAATGCTTTCGTTCTCCCTTAATAATTTCTTTATTTCGGTTGCCTGTTTATTATATCTATTAAAGGCTGATACGCGTCCGGCTTTATCGCGTTCGAGCCTACGAACGGATGATCCAGGACGTAAATGAGATAAAGTACCAGCACGCTTACGAAGACAAGGAAGGCCGTCATCACATACTGATGCCATCTTTTCTTTGTGCTGAAAAAGAACGTAAATGCCACAAGAATAACCGATGAGAGTATCAGTACCAGCCACAGTATACCCGGCATGTCCTGCTTGCTTGCGTTTATCCTGTGCCGCCTGAATTCCCGTATCTCGTGAATGCTCTTTGTGCACTGCGCAAGCACCTCCGTGTTCGGCACATCCGCAGACTTCACGCTCAGGAAGATGCGGTTCAGCTTTACGAATATTTTCTGCGTCTCTTCGTCACGCTTGCCTTCGCTAAGCGAATCCCATTCGTTGTTAACAACTCGTTTAACGTATTCCCTTATCGTGCTCTGTATCTCTTTCTTGATCGAATCGGGAAATATGCTTGCATCGTAATAAAGGTTTAAAAGATTGTTCGCCTCTCCCTCAATCTTGTTGTTGGTTACGTCCTGATTGTTCCATATGACGAAAACGACGAATGCCATAAGCACGGCGTATATCACGCAGACGGCGTTGTAAAGAAACCCTCCGACTTCGTGATTCTCTATCATCTCCTCGTGAATCGTCTTTCCGCGAAAAAATTTTTCCGCGACAAGGAATATTGTTATGCTCACGCCTGAAAGTATGAGTATTGAAACTATGAACGGCAGTTCAAGGAATATTCTCATAGCTGGTAATGTTACTTATTATAAAAATGGTTCTTGAACAAAAATACATAATTTAAACCGTAATTTCTCATGCGCTTTTAACCAGCTTTATCTCGCAGGTATTGAAATCAATTTCCCAGTGACCGCCCTTCGCGCTTTTCCAGTTGTACTTCACGCTCTTTTCGTCCCACCACTTCTGGAATTTCGTTGCGGTATCTCCCATGTCCCGCACTATTCTTTCGTAAAGCGGATGTTTGGGGTCGTTCAGACTCCTGAACAGTTCGTTGAGGCCGTTCTTCCTTTCGAACAATAGTCTTATCTCGTTCCTTTCCTCATCCGTTACTTTTCCTACAACAATTTTGTTTGATTCTTTCTTCATCTTATTTGAGATTTTTAAATTCTTCTATTGAGTACCTGTTCTTCACGGCTGTTTCGAACGGGTCATCGTAATTCAGTGCCTTTATTTCCTTTGTTTCCGCCCCCCTGAACCCTGATTCCTTCAGCCTGTTCAGCATCTGTCTCGATGCCTCTCTCTCGGCGTGCGAAACCCTGCATTGCTGCCACGAAGGCGTATTCAGCTCGCCCGTAAGTTTCCGGTTCAGGTAAACGCATCTCCTGCACTGGTATGCGTCGCATCTCCTGCATATGGGTGAATATTTTATCTCAAGCAGCCGCCTGTTCGCGATTTTGATATCGTTCCGTATCTCACCGTGATTGTCCGTCATGCTTTCATAATAAAAAGCCGGACAGGTGTAT
>CAIKZJ010000397.1 GCA_903831845.1 uncultured Ignavibacteriota bacterium | reverse complement strand
TGCACACGGCAATGTCGCACTCGCTCTTCATCTTTCCGCCCGTCCTGCCGAGCAGGCCGATCGTCTTTATTCCCATTTCTTTCGCCTTGGCGAACGCGTTCATCACGTTCTTCGAATTACCGCTCGTCGAAATACCTATTAGCACGTCGCCTTTCCTGCCGAGCCCTTCGACGTTCCTCGCGAATATGTTGTCGAACCCGATATCGTTTCCGCCCGCCGTTATGTTCGACGAGTCGGTCGTCAGCGCGATCGCTCCTATGGCCTTCCGCTTCACGTCGTGCGAAAGTCTCACCATGAATTCCGTCGCAATGTGCTGGCAGTCGGCCGCGCTTCCGCCGTTACCGCATAAAAGCAGCTTCCCGCCGTTCTTTACCGCGTCGACAAGCATGTCGGCCGCTTTTGTGATGTCGCCGTAACAATGCTTCAGCACTTCAAGCTTTATTTCCGAACTTTCCTTTAACGACGAGTCTATGAAATTTTTTCTGTCGAACATATCAGTTTATAATGTTTTGAATTATTTTTTTCGTGGTGCCCGAGTTCTCTTCGAATACCTCTTTGCACCCGTGCCTCAATTTATCATAATATTCCTTATCACTCAATACTTTTCTTAATTCACGGTAGAACGAATTCCTCGAATCTATTATTATTCCGCAGCCCTTTTCCGAAAGTATCTCGTCCTCGTCAGAATTCTTCACCCTGTTCGCGAATATTACGGGAATGTTGAACACCGCCGGCTCGAGCACATTGTGAAGCCCGGTCCGCAGGCCGCCGCCGACGTACGCGACGTATGCCGTCGAATAAAGATTCATCAGTATGCCTATGCAGTCGATTATTATGAGGTTCTCCCCGGCGTAATTTGCCAGGTCGGAATAACGAATGCTCTTCAGACCTGTATACATTTCGCCGAGATTGTTTTCTATGGCCAGTATCTTAGTCTCCTTCGGTTCGTGAGGCACAAGGATCGTAAGAAGATTGCTCTCGTATTCCTGAAGCTTGTCTATCACCGGAAGAATAATGTCCTCGTCGTCTTTCCATGAACTGCCTATTACAAAAACTTTTTTTCCCTCGTAAACCTTCGGAGGCAGTACTTCCTTCGCCTTCATGTTCTTGGCGGCTTCGACGACTCTCTCGAACTTCGAATCCCCCGCCTGAATTATCTTCGTCTTCGTCCCTTCCATCAGCTTCGTGTAGTTCGCGTAATCCGATTCGTCTATCGCGAACATTTTGTCTATCATCCCGTACATCGTCTTCTTGAACGAGCGCACGAAGGGAACGTTCCACCAGAAATCGTTCTCGTCGTACCTCGCGTTCGCGATTATTATCTGCGCGTTCGTGCGGCCTGCCCTGTAAAGGAAGTTAAACCAAAGGTCGTACCTCATGAGTATTACCATGTCAGGCTTAACGCAGCCGAGAAATTTTTTCATGTTAGGGTATGAATCGAAAGGAAGGTACGATTTTTTTACGTCCTCAAACGGCACTTTAGAATTCCTGAATCCGGACGGAGAAAAGAATGTGACTATTACGTTGTAACCCCTCGAACGGAGCTCCGTCATTATCGGAATCGCCTGCTGGTATTCGCCCAGCGACGATGAATGAATGATTACTCTCTTGCCTGAATTGAATTCCCAGGATTGCGCTTCGGTGAGAACGTTTCTCCTGCCTTTGAACCCTTCGCGTATCTTTCCGTTGAACAGGGATAATATCCTGAATCCTGTCCAGAGCAAAGGCAGGAAAAACAAATTATAAACCCATAACCAGAACTTTACCATTATAAAAGGAAGCTGATTAAACTTCCATTATTTCTTTTTCCTTCTTCTGAAGGAGAGCGTCTATCTCTTTTATGTACTGGTCCGTAAGCTTCTGCACTTCTGTCTCGCCGTGTTTTCTCTCGTCCTCCGAAATATGGTCTTCCTTTTCGGTCTTCTTCATCTTCTCTATCTCGTCCCTTCTTATGTTCCTTATCGAGACCCTCGCCTCTTCAGCGAGCTTCTTCACAAGCTTCACCAGCTCTTTCCTTCTTTCCTCGTTGAGCGGAGGAATCGGGATCCTTATCAACGTGCCGTCGTTCGCGGGATTCAGACCGAGATTGGCGTTCAGTATCGCCTTCTCGATTAAAGGAATTACTGTCTTGTCCCACGGCTGTATCGTTATCGTGTGAACGTCGGGCGTGTTAAGGTTGCCGACCTGGTTAAGCGGAGTCGGCGTTCCGTAATAATCAACCTTGATTCCCTCAAGCAAACCGACCGACGCCTTGCCTGTCCTTACTTTTACGAATTCCGCCGTCAGATGCTCGACGGCCTTTATCATCCTGTCTTTCGTGATTTTGAGAATATCCTTA
Source organism: uncultured Ignavibacteriota bacterium (assembly GCA_903831845.1). Lineage (GTDB taxonomy): Bacteria > Bacteroidota > Ignavibacteria > Tepidaquicellales > Tepidaquicellaceae > CAIKZJ01. The sequence continues at coordinate 5,085 of CAIKZJ010000397.1, read as the reverse complement.
ATCATAACTTTTCAATTTAATTAAGAAATTATTGTGCCGATGTTACCGCCCGAAAGCAGTTTCTTCAGGTTGCCTTTCTTGTTCATGTTGAAGACCACTATCGGCAGCTTGTTTTCCCTGCAGAGCGTTATCGAAGTCAGGTCCATCACCCGCAGGTCCTTCTTCAGAACTTCTCCGTATGTAAGCTTGCGGAAAAGCTTCGCTTTCGGATTCTTCTCGGGGTCCGAATCGTAAACTCCGTCGACTCTCGTGCCTTTGATTATTACATCGGATTTGATTTCAATCGCCCTCAGCGCCGCCGCGGTGTCCGTTGTGAAATACGGCTCGCCCGTGCCCGACGCGAATATGACGACTCTTTTCTTTTCGAGGTGTCTCGCAGCCCTCCTTATTATGAGCGGCTCCGCTATCTGGTCCATCTTTATCGCTGACTGAACCCTAGTGTATATGCCCCTCTTTTCAAGAGCGTTCTGCAGAGCGAGGGAGTTTATGACGGTCGCTAACATTCCCATCATATCTCCCGTTACCCTGTCTACACCCTGCTGTGAGGCGGATAGGCCGCGGTATATGTTGCCCCCGCCGATTACAATGCCAATTTCAATTTTCATTCTGGCCGCTCCGGCGACCTCGTCGGCTATGCGCTCGACGATTTCCGAATCAATGCCGAAACTCTTCGAACCCATCAGGGATTCTCCGCTGAGCTTCAGCAAAATCCTCTTAAATTTTGCAGGCATTATTTTGTATGTTAAATTATCCTAATTGGAACCTTGACATCGCTGTTACGTCGAGCGGCTCGCCTGTCCTCTTCGTGTATTCCTTGATAAGGTCGCCGACCGATTTGTTCGCTTCCTGTATGAACTCCTGCTCGAGCAGGCAGTTTTCCTGGAAGTACTTCTCTAACTTGTTCATCGTTATCTTCTCGATTATGTTCTCCGGCTTCTTCTCGTTTCTCGCCTGCGTCTGGTAGATCTCAAGTTCCTTCTCGATTACGTCGGGAGAAACTTCCTCTCTCCTTACCGCTATCGGTGTCATCGCAACCGTCTGCATCGCGAGCTTCTGTCCGAGCGAGTTCGACTCTTCAGTGAACTTGCCCTTGAGACCGACTATCGCGCCGACCTTGCTGCCGAAGTGAATGTAAGTAGATACAAATCCGCCTTCAACGCTAATAATTTTCACCCTCTTCAGCTCTATCTTCTCGCCTACGCTCGCCATCATGCTGTCTATCGTCTCCTGTACCGTAAGTCCGTCCTTGCCCTTCGCCGAAAGAAGATGCGCCGCGTCCTCTATCCTGCTCGCAAGAGCCGTGTCCGCGATGCCCTGCGCGAAATTCTGGAATCCGTCGCCCTTGGCTACGAAGTCAGTCTCGCAGTTGATCTCGATTATCGCGCCCGATGTCTTGTCTTCGCTTATGCTCGACTTTATCGCGCCTTCTTTTGCTATCTTGTCAGCTCTCTTTGTCGCCATCGCCGCGCCTTTCTTGCGCAGAAACTCTATGGCCTTGGGAATGTCGCCGTTGGTCTCCGTCAGAGCGGCCTTGCAGTCCGCCATTCCGGCTCCCGACTTTTCCCTTAACTCTTTTATTAATTCTATTGTGATTGCCATTATATTATAATTTTAATTTTACTTTTTTTCCATTTTTTCTTTCATTTCTTCCGACTCGTCTTCTTTTCTCGTCTTCGCCATCTGGTTTCCGTCGACTATCGCGTCCGCGAACGCCTTCGTGATGATCTCGATCGACTTCACAGCGTCGTCGTTCGCCGGCACCGGATAATCTATGAGCTCGGGGTCGCAGTTCGTGTCTACTATCGCGTAGATGGGAATGTTAAGCTTTCTCGCTTCGTCGATCGCGATGTGCTCTTTCTTGATGTCGACGAGGAATAACGCGCCCGGAAGCTTCGTCATCGTCGCGATACCGTTAAGTACCTTTTCGAGTTTTTCCTTCTCGCGCATCATGATGAGCCTTTCCTTCTTCACGAATTTCTCGAGCGTTCCGTCGGTCTCCATCTTCTGAAGCGAAGTGAGCTTCTTGATGCTCTTTCTTACCGTGTTGAAGTTCGTGAGCATGCCGCCGAGCCATCTTTCCGAAACGTAGAATGAATCGCATCTTTCGGCCTGCTCTTTTATTATTGCCTTCGCCTGTTTTTTCGTTCCGACGAAAAGAACTTTCTTGCCTTCGGCTGCCAGCCTTGATACGGAGTTGCAGGCTTCTTCAAGAAGTCCGAGACTCTTTTTTAAATCGATGATGTGTATCCCGTTTCTTTCCATGAAAATGTATTTTCTCATCTTGGGATTCCATCTTCTTGTAAGGTGTCCGAAGTGCGAGCCTGCTAACAACAGGTCTTCGATTTGTACTTTTGCCATTAATTTATCTCCTGATAAAAAGCCGGTTCTAACCTGAAAAGCGGTAGTTCGAAATGAGTATAAACCTTCCCGGTTTATGCGGCTTTTGTTTTTCTTCTATTCCCGTCATCTCCCTCGGCGCATCCCTCAAAGGGACACAGGCGCTTCGGAATCGGAGAATATGTCTTTTTAAAAAATAGTTTATTAAAAAAATCTCTGTTATCTCTTCGAGAACTGGAATCTCTTCCTTGCTTTCGGCCTTCCGTATTTCTTTCTTTCGACCATTCTCGGGTCTCTCGTAACGAATCCGCTCTTCCTGAGCGCGGGCTTCAGTTCTTCGTTGTTGGCGATTAACGAGCGCGCTATCGCGAGCTTTATCGCGTCTATCTGGCCCCTGAATCCGCCGCCTACGACCTTGATGTGGGCGTTGAACGTGCCCTCGGTGCCCGATACCTTGAAAGGCTGCATTATGTTCTTTACGTGCTCTTCCTTCTTAAGAAAATCGAGAGCAGGTTTTCCGTTGATTGTAACGGTGCCGTTGCCCGCCGTTAACTGGGCGCGCGCTACGGCAGTTTTTCTTCTTCCTACTTTTATTGGTGTGCTTATAGTCATTAAAAAATAATTTTTTCTGATTTTAAATATTTAAAGCAACAGGTTTCTGCGCTGAATGAGGATGCTCGGCTCCTTTGTAAACTTTCAGCTTGTGTATGAGCGTGCTTCCGAGCTTCGTCTTCGGGAGCATTCTCTTCACCGCGAGAGTTATTACCTTCTCGGGAGTGCTGGCCGCTACTTCCTTGTAGCTTCTTATCTTCTGGCCGCCCGGATATCTCGAGTGCGTCTTGTATTCCTTAAGCTCCGGCCTCTTGCCCGTAAGCTTTATCTTCTCGGCGTTGATCACAACCACCCAGTCGCCGATGTCGGCGTGAGGCGTGTACTGAGGACTGTATTTTCCTCTGATTCTTTTCGCGACTTCACTCGCAAGACGACCGAGGACCTTTCCATCGGCATCAACCACATACCAGTTACCGGGATTTTCTTCCCTCTTGGCAGATTTGGTTATCCTTATTGATCTTTTTATCGTTTCTTTCATTTCGATTTTCGTTAAAACGTTAAAATTAACTGATTTATTCCACATTGTCAATGTAAACAGAATTCAATCTGACATTTTCCCTCCCTAAATTTCACAGGCCTGGCCATAAAATCCCGGTGTTTTAAAAAAACAGCTAAAAAATCACAAAATCGCAGAATAATCAAAGGTGCTTTTCATCAAAAAACCGTAAAAACGGTTTCTTCATTTCCTGTTTTCTTTCCCACGGCTGAAGCCGTGGGCTACATCGGAGAACCGGGAGTTACAACAATGAACCGTTGGGTGCATCGGAGTGCCGCGGATAACGTATTCCTTCAATACCTTTCAGGCTCCTGTATGCAAACGGCCTTCAGATAATACCAAATACCAAATTGACTCTGGCTCTAATTGTTAACCGTTAACTGCTAAATGCTATCTGCTAAATGCTATCTGCTAAATGCTATCTGCTAAATGCTATCTGCTAAATGTTAACTGCTAAATACTAATTGATATCGTTTATTTGTCATTCCCGCATGCTCCTGGCGGGAATCAAATTCAAAACAACTTAGAAATTGTAGTTACCGGACGTCGTATTAAATCGATTGAAGTTGCTCTATTTGCTAAATGCTAACTGCGAAATGCTAATTGAAAAAGCCGGGCAAAGCCCGGCTCTTTCGTGTGTCTCTTAACTAGTATGAATCCTCAAATTTAATTTGTTGCAATCCGGATTACTGTTCGATTGCACTGAGTATACTGTCAATCTTTCTACGGTAAAAAATATAACTAACTTTATATCAAAAAAACACGACTAAATGACTGTTTTCAATTAACATTTTATAGCTAACTGTCAGCAATAGAGCTAACGCTTGGCTAAATTCTAGATTCTCGCTCTTCTTGATTCTTGATTCTTGATTCTGCTCTTAAAGTACGCTCTTTATCCTCTTTATCGCTTCCTTTATATTCTCTCTCGAGTTCGCGTAAGAGAACCTTAAATATCCTTCGCCGTATTCGCCGAATGCCGTGCCCGAAAGAGCCGCGACGTTTGCTTTGTACAGCAGATGGTCGTTAAGGTCGCGTGAATTGTATCCCGTCTTCGTGATGTTCGGGAACGCGTAGAACGCGCCGTTCGGAACGATGCACGAGAATCCCGGAATCGAGTTCAGTCCGTCCACGATGATGTCTCTTCTCGCCAGGAACTCTTCCCTCATCTTGTCGACCGAATCCTGCGGGCCTTCAAGCGCTTCGATGCAGCCCTTCTGCACGAACGCGTTCGTGCACGATACGCTGTTCGTCACGAGCTTCGCTATCATCGGAGCAAGCTCCTTGTTCATTACGCCGAATCCCGCTCTCCAGCCTGTCATCGCGTAATACTTCGAATAACCGTCGAGAATGATCGTTCTTTCCTTGAATCCCGGAACCTGCGTTATGCTGAAATGCTCGCCCGAGAAAATCAGACGACTGTAAATCTCGTCGCTAAGAACCCAGATGTCCTTGTCCTTAATGATTTCCGCAATCTTCTCTATCTCTTTCTGTGTAAGGATTCCGCCCGTCGGGTTCTGCGGAGTGTTGATGATTAAAAGTTTTGTCTTGTCTGTGATGAGTTTCCTTAAATCTTCAGGGTCGAACGCGAAGCCCTTCTCTTCCTTTAAGGGAATCGGTACCGGCTTTCCGCCCATGAACCG
>CAIKZJ010000396.1 GCA_903831845.1 uncultured Ignavibacteriota bacterium | reverse complement strand
TTTCCCGTTCCCGGAAGAGAAAGTATTTTCTACGGAAAATTTGAACTTGCCGAAATTCCTCGTAACTAAGTTCTACAGGCCGGTTACTTACCGGTACGGAATTTTTTTCTCGGAATATATCAGAAAAATTAATCCCGCTCTTATCCATGGCCATTTTGGTTTTGAAAGTTACCGTTGGCTTCCTCTGGTAAAAAAACACCGCCTTCCGTTAATAACGACATTCTACGGATTGGATGTTTCGAAGCTTGGCCAAATTCCTAAGTGGAGAAAAAGATACATAGAATTATTCGAATACGGATCTTACTTCCTTGCCGAGGGCGGAAACTTAAAGAGACAGCTCATTGAATTGGGGTGCCCCGAAGACAAGATAATTATCCAGCATCTGGGCATCGACCTTTCGGGATACAAATTTAAAACCGATTATAAGGGAAAGGATAAGTTCAAGATTCTTCAGGTTTCAACTTTCCGTGAAAAAAAAGGAATTGAGTATTCGCTCCAGGCAATTAAAGAAGTCTCGGTTGTTCACCCCGATGTTGAATACAGACTAATCGGCAGCGGCGATGATGACAGCGCCGTGGACAAAATAAAATCATTAATTTCAGAACTTGGCATTGAAAAGAATGTTAAATTACTGGGAATCACGACCCGCGATGAAATGAAACAGGAAATGTTGTCTTGTGATATTTTCCTTCATCCGAGTGTTGTTGCCGCCAATGGCGACAATGAGGGAGGAGCTCCCGTTAGCCTGATTGAAGCCTCTGCTTGTGGGATGCCGGTGATAAGTTCGTGGCACGCTGACATTCCTGAAGTTGTAAGGGACAACGTTACCGGTTTCCTTTGCCCTGAAAAAAATTATAAAGTTATCGCTGAACGGATCATCACTCTGAAGAACTCTGAACGGCTGAGGGAGGAATTTGGCATTGCCGGTCGCTCGCACGTTAAGGAAAACTACGATCAGGAATCAATGATTTCTAAACTCGAGTCGATTTACGGGAAAGCAATAAACAAGTAAAATGCCGAAACGAGTTTTATTTATTTCCGACAGCAGCCTTTTGCATCCCATTGTAAATTCTCAGGGATTACCTCTCCTAAGCCATCTTAACAGAAGAGGCTACAAAATTTCGATTATAACTTTTGAAAAAGGGAGGGTGCAGGATGAGGCATTTCATAGAAAAAGGGCGGAATTATCGGAAAACGGAATAATGCATTTCCCGGTCTATATGCCCAAAAATCTTATCATCTCCGGCCGAATGTGGCTTTGGTTGCTCGGTTTGTTGGTAGGTCTAAAAACAATGATCTCGCAGCGGCCCCATCTGATTCACGTAAGAAGTTATCCGCCTATGCTCATCGCTTTAATGATGAGGCTATTTTTACGCTGCAAAATAATTTTCGATATGCGGGGCATCTATGTGGATGAAGAACTGGAAGCCGGTTTAATCAGAAAAGATTCTAAATTTTATTTGATGGAGCGTAAACTCGAAAATGTTTATCTGAAATATTGCGATGCCTGTATCTCTGTTTCCGTAAAACACTACGAATACATCAATAAGGTCTATGCCGGTCATAACACACAGGGAAAAAATTATTTTATCCCTAACTCAACCGATATTTCCAGATTCATCCGCAACATACATATAACGAACATTGATCACATTTCCCTGTTATATGTAGGGAATTATGTAATTAAATACGATATGGATTTATTGCTCGCTTATTTTGCCGAACTGACTAATCACGCCAAAAGCAACCTCAAAATAATCACCTACGAGAATCCGGATGAATTGCTAAAAAAAACATCCGCGCTGCCGGCCGACATCCGCACACAAATCACAATAACAAAATCCCCGCCGGAAAAAATGCCGGAAGAAATTAACAACCATTCCGCCGGCCTTGCGATTTTAAATCCTCTGTTAAGCAATACGGTCTGCGCACCGATAAAAGTGGTCGAATATCTGGCCTCCGGTTTGCCTGTTGTCATTACGCCGGATGTCGGAGATGCCACTGATATTATCGCCGGTACCAAAACCGGTGTAATACTTGATAAGTATG
>CAIKZJ010000395.1 GCA_903831845.1 uncultured Ignavibacteriota bacterium | reverse complement strand
TGATGCTTGTCGAATACTTCAAACAGATTATGAAGAAAACCGTATGAGTTAAGCATCTTCGTCGAGAATATGTTGAGCACGGTAATGTTTTCCTTGCAGGAAATGGAGCGGACTCCCTCTTCTTTCGTCTTATCCTCGCGAACTACCAGCGTACCCGGACTCTCGGGAGACATCGAATTCAGAATTCTGACGGGAATGTTCTTTTCAACCGCAGGCTGAATAGTTGAAGGATGTAGGACTTTCGCTCCGAAATATGCGAGTTCCGCCGCTTCCTCGAACGTCATTACAGAAACACTCTTCGTATTCTGTACTTTGCGCGGGTCGGCCGTATGAACACCGTCAACATCAGTCCATATTTCTATTTCCTTCGCGCCGATTGCCATTCCGATTAGCGAAGCGGAATAATCCGAACCGCCGCGGCCGAGCGAAGTTGTTACTTTGTCCTTATTGTTTGAAATAAATCCCTGTGTTATTACAGCATCAAAACCTTTTCTGTTCTTGTTTATAACGTCGGGTGTTTTTTCCTTTATCAGTTCTATGTCCGGTTCGCCTTTAAGGTAATTGCCATCGGTGTACATGAAATCGCGGGCGTCGATAAAATTGCATTTCACCCCGCCTTCGTTTAGAGCTTCATTAATTATGGATGAAGACAGAAGTTCGCCGAACGTAATAATTTTCGCGAGGCTTCTGTCGGATAATTCCGAAAGAAGGTTTACGCCTTTTACCATGTCGGTAAGTTCGGAGAAATAGCCGCTTATTTTTTCCGTGAGCGGAACATATCTTTCCGATTTTTCACCGACGAGTTCGAGGCACATTTTCAGATGTCTTGTCTTTAGTTCACCGAGCAGTTTCTTTGCCTGGGCGAGTTCTCCCGAAGCGGCGAGTTCCGCGATGCTGTGGAGAGTATCCGTCGCTTTCGAAACGGCAGACAACACCACGACCGGACTTTTGCTCAGCCTTGATTTCACGATATCAATCAGTCTTTTAACGGCATCCGTATTGCCGACGGACGTGCCGCCGAATTTCATTACAATCATTTCACAAATTTATTTTTTACGAGATATTCCGCGTTAAGGATCGCCGCGCCCGCGGCTCCGCGGATAGTATTATGTCCGAACGCGTTTATTTTCCAGTCAAGAATGTTGCATTTGCGCAGATTGCCTGCGGAGACAGTCATGCCGCCGCCCGACATTCCGTCGAGAAGAGGCTGCGGCCTGAACGGGTCGCTGAAATATTTCAGAACTGTTTCAGGAGAAGAAGGCAAACCGAGGTTTTCGTATTCTCCGAATGAATTTACTATTTCGTCTTTTGACGTTTTCTTTTCCGTTTCAAACGATATTGACATAGTGTGTCCGTCCCTCACGGGCACGCGGTTGCAGGAAGCTGATATTTTAAAATCCGCGAATATGACTTCTTTTCCCTCTATTGTTCCGAATATTTTCAGGGGCTCTGTCTGCATTTTATCCTCTTCGTCTTTTATATGAGGAACAACGTTTCCGAGAATGTCCATTGAAGGAATTCCGGGATAGCCCGCGCCGGATATCGCCTGCATAGTAGTAACCATTACTTTCTTCAGTCCGAACTTTTTGTACACGGGATAGAGTGTAACTGCGAGAACGACTGTCGAACAGTTGGGATTGGTTACAATGAACCCCCCGCTCTTCTTATACGATTCCTGTTTGTGTATAAGGTCGAAGTGAGTGTAATTGACTTCGGGAATTATAAGCGGAACGTCCGCGCTCATTCTGTGATTCTTTGAATTGCTGACTACGGCATATCCTTTCGAAGCGTAGAATTCCTCAATCTCTCCGGCCACGTTTGAATCGAGCCCCGAAAAAAGTATTTTCGCGTCGAGTTCTTCGCTGCATTTTTTAATAGTCAGGTTTTTAACAGCGACGGGAATATCCGACGCTTCTTTCCAGTTTACTCTTTCTGAGTATTTTATTCCGGCGGAGTTATCCGATGCGGCAACTTCCGTTACTTCGAACAGGGGATGGTTTCCCAGAAGGGAAATCAGTTTCTGTCCGACGGCGCCTGTGCATCCGAGCACTCCGGCTTTAATTTTACTGCTCAAGTTCTTTCTCCAGTTTGTAATAAATATTTTTTAAATCTTTTACCGCTTTTTCAAGGTCTTCTATTCTAATAAACTCGTTTTCAGTATGCGCGACGAGAATGCTGCCGGGTCCGTAAAGCAGGCGCTTGCCGAGATTGTAAAGTTCGGGCGCGTCGCTGCCGTAAGAAACGATTCCTTTTTCGAAACCGCCGAGAGTGTGGAATTTTATCGGGCTGTCGCCATACACCGGATTTATTTCAGTGTTTTCGTCTGCAATGCTTCTGATATTGTTGATAAGCGTATCGTGTGTCGCGAACGTCGTTCTGAAAAATATTTTAAACTTCACGGAATCGGAAACGACATTATGCGCGTTATCCGAACGAAGCATGCCGATATTATATGTCGTTTCTCCCAGCACGTCATCCTTGTCAAACTTAAATTCAGCAAGACGGTTAAGGAACAAGCGCATTCTTTCAACCGCGTTGTCGCCGTTTTCGGGATAACCTGAATGGCACGACTTTCCTTTTACGCTGACTTCAACCATGTGATTGCCTTTGCCCGCTTCAATCATTTTATTTTCGGTGGGTTCGCCGACAACAACGTATTTGCATCCTTTAATGCGTTTGTTCGCTTCGATAGCACCGTAAGAGCCGACTTCTTCGCCCGCTAGCATGAGAATACCGAAGTTTGTTTTGCCTTCTTTTTCCAGCTGCAGGCATGTTTCATACATTGCCGCTATCTGTCCTTTAGCGTCACAGGAGCCGCGTCCTTTAATAATTCCGTTTTCCCTGACCGGCGGAATGTAGGGCGGCACGGTATCAAGGTGCGAGCAGAAAATTATTTCCGGGTCACCCCATTTGAAGAAAACATTTTTCTTGCCGTTGGGTATTACCTGCATCTCAACTTCCGCACCCGCAGGTTTGAAATTTGAGGCGATGAAATCCGCAACCGTTTCTTCTTTCCCGGACGTCGAGTCTTTTTCAAGTATTTTTACAAGGAAATCAAGCATAATTATAGTTTTACTACTTACATAAACATTTATTATATATAAAAATTGCAATATAAGATATTAAAGGGAAAAAGCAAGAGAGCAAAGGGCAGAAGTTAGTAGTTATCCCGACAAGTCGGGACGCAAAGAACGCGGAAGTTAGTAGTTAGAAGAGAGCGAATTTTTAGAATCAAGAATCAAGAAGAGCAAGAGAATCTAGAATTTAGAATCTAGAATCTAGCAAAGAATGTCCCCCTTTGGAGGGGGTGCCCCGAAGTACTTCGGGGCGGGGGAGGACTTGCTGAACTATCAGGGCAAGAGCGGTTACACAAAATTGCACAGAGCAGGCACAGGGAACACAGAGGAGAGCATGGATTTAAGGATTTGCTTTAACGAAATTATTTTAAACTTAGGTTTCATTTGATACGTATTTTAGATAAATTTGTCTTTTTACATATCATGAAAATAAAACATTTACTGTATTTAACTGTTCTTGCGGCCCTGATAACGGGGTTCGCGGGAAAAAACAAATCCGGTAATATATCCGGCAATGTTCCGCAGGAAGATTCTTTAATGATAAGGAATATTTATTCGGAAGCGCTGATGAGTTTTGAATCTTATGAGAACCTGAGATATCTTTGCAAGAATATTGGCGGCAGGCTTACGGGTTCGCCAGAGGCGGAAAAGGGCGTGAACTGGGTTTTTGAAATACTGAAAGGAATGAATCTCGACAATGTTTACCTTCAGGAGTTTCCTGTAAGGAACTGGGTGAGGGGCGATAAGGAATACGCTTTTGCGGAATCGAAAAAATACGGAAAGAAAGAGTTTAACGTCTGCGCTCTCGGCACTTCGATAGGCACCGGAGAGAACGGTGTCAGCGGAAAAGTCATAGAAGTAAAGAGTTTTGACGAGCTGAAAAAACTCGGCAGGGAAAATGTCGAAGGAAAAATTGTATTCTTCAATCAGGCGGCGGACCAGCGCGGATATTCGACAGGGTACGGATACGGCAGTTCGGTTTATCAGCGCGTTAGAGGCGCGGTTGAAGGCGCGCGGTACGGCGCTATTGGCGTCGTGGTACGTTCGGCGACTGTTTGTCTTGACGACAATCCGCATACCGGAGTTATGCACTATAATGATTCCATTCCGAAAATTCCCGCAATAGGGATTTCGACAATGGGAGCGGACGAACTTAGCAGAATGCTTTCGGACGACAAAGACCTGACGTATTATTTCAGGACGACATCTAAACAGAACGACGATGTTCTTTCGCATAATGTTATAGGCGAGATTAAGGGAACGGAGAAACCGGAAGAAGTAATACTAATCGGCGGGCATCTGGATTCATGGGACCTCGGCGAGGGCGCGCACGACGACGGCACCGGGATAATACAGAGCATCGAGGTATTGAGACTTTTACAGAAGCTGGGAATCAAACCGAAGCATACAATCAGAATAGTTGCGTTCATGGACGAGGAAATAGACCAGAAAGGCGGAAGGTATTACGCGGAGAAAATGAAGAACGAAAAGCACATTGCGGCGATCGAGACTGACGGCGGCGGGTTCGTGCCGCACGGGTTTTCGTTCAGCGGTACGCCTGAGCAGATTGCAAAACTAAAGAGTTTCAAAGAGTATTTTACTCCGTACTGGCTTCATTATTTCGAGAACGGCGGCGGGGGAGTGGACATAAGCTTTCTCAAGAATTCAGGGGCGGCGCTTATCGGGCTTGTTGTGGATTCGCAGAGGTATTTCGATTATCATCATTCGGCCGGCGACAGGTTTGAGACTGTTAACCGGAGGGAGATGCAGCTGGGAGCGGCGGCGATTGCGGGGCTGGTTTACTTAATAGACAAATATGGACTATAGTTTAAAGTGTAAAGTTGAAAGTGCAAAATTACAATTTAAAATTAAAAGTTATCTGTGTGAATCTTAATATAAATTTAATATGGCAGTGAAAAAGAGTTGTTCGTGGCCTTCGAATAATCCGCTGATGATAGAGTATCACGACAAGGAGTGGGGAGTGCAATTGCACGACGACAACAAGTTGTTCGAGTTTATGATACTCGACGCGTTTCAGGCGGGTCTGAGCTGGAACACGATAATAAACAAACGGGAAAACTTCAGGAAGGCGTTCGATAATTTCGATCCGGTGAAAGTTTCGAAATACAATCAGAAGAAGATAGACAAGCTGCTTAATGACGCGGGGATAATCAGAAATAAACTGAAAGTTCACGCGGCAGTGACGAACGCGAAGAAGTTTCTTGAGGTGCAGAAAGAATTCGGAACGTTTGATAAATACATCTGGCAGTTTACCGGCGGGAAGCAGAAGGTTAACAGTCTGAAAACACTGAAAGAGATGCCGGTGAAGTCGGCGGAGTCTGACGCGATGAGCAAGGATTTAATCGGCCGCGGATTCAAGTTTGTGGGCTCGACGATTTGTTACGCGTTCATGCAGGCGGCGGGTATGGTGAATGACCATGTGACGGAATGTTTCAGATATAAGCAGGTGCAAAGAAAATTGAAAGTGTAAAGTTGTATTGTATAAAAAATGGTTACGGAGTCCCGACGAGTCGGGACGCAAAAACCGCGCGGGGCTTCGTAACCAGAATAAAAATAATCTTGCGTTCCTACGCTAGAGCGTAGGAACGAGGATATAATCTGAGTAATTACTTTAGACGATGTTTAGTTTTTTCAGGCACTTCTTTATTCTTCCGAACATCTCTTCGATATTATTATCCAGTCCGATCGAGAATCTTACGAGACCTTTTCCGAGTCCGATTTTCGCCTGTTCGTCTTCAGGAATTTCGGAAGAAGTGCTGTGGCTCGGCGCGCTGAACAATGTTTTAAAGTAACCGAGGGATACCGCAAGGTAACCGACTTTTTCTTCCTGCATCATTTCCATCAGCTTGTTGGCTTTCTTCTCGCTCTTAACGTCGATGGCGACCATGCCGCTGAAACCGTAATTGTCGTTCATCATGGATTTCAGGAGCTTGTGGCCTCTGTGCGAAGGCAGGCCCGGATAGTATGTGTCGAGTCCGAGTTTAACGAATTCTTTAGCGACATACATCGCATTCTCACTGTGCTTCTTCATTCTTATATGTAGAGTATGCAGGTTCTTCTGAATGCTTGCCGCGCGGAAACTGTCGAGAACAGTGCCGAGAAGCATAGACGCTCCGGAATTTACGTCGTTGAGCTTTGAGATAAACTCGTGCGTCGAGCATATACATCCGGCAACGCAGTCGCTCGTGCCGTTAATGTATTTTGTCATGCTGTGGATGACGACATCGGCGCCGAGACGTTTAGGCGTGACTATCATCGGGGCGAAAGTATTGTCCACAACGAGTTTGGCGCCTTTCGACTTCGCGATTTTCGAAAGTTCGGGGATGTTCGCGATTTCAAGAAGCGGATTGCTGATCGTTTCGCAGTAGACAACCTTTGTCTTGTCAGTCATAGCTTTCTTAACCTGCTTAAGGTCAGTGATATCTACGAAGTTAACTTTAATTCCGAATTTCGGAAGGAAGTTCTTGAACAGAGCGTATGTGCCGCCGTATATAGTGTGGCTCGATACGATCTCGTCGCCCATTCCGCAGAGCTGCATGATGACGCAGTTAATGGCGCCCATTCCCGATGCTGTAACCTGTGCGGATTCGGTGTTTTCGAATCTTGCAAGAGTATCGGAAAGATACTTGTTGATAGGATTCCAGTGGCGCGAATATAAAAAACATCCTTCGATTTCGTGTTCGAACACCTCCTCCATCTTGTCGGTGCTAAGGAATGTGAAAGTTGAAGAATCTGTAATCGACGGGTTAACGTCGCCGAATTCTCCGAATACAAGGTAATCGTGTATTGCTACACTCGGGTCAAATTTTTTCATAGGGGGAAATGATTTATTTGTTTTTCTCTTCTTCTTTTTTCTTCTCGTCGTCGAAAAGAATTCTTACGGAAGGAGTGTACTTGTCCTCAAACTGTCCTGTCTTGACCGCCCATAGAAATGCAACGAGAAAACTCGCTGCTACGAGCACGCTGACTCCTATTAATACAACGACAACCGACATTACTTAAAGCCTCTCCTTTTCGCGACAAAGTTTGATAACAGTACTGAAAATAACACAACTGAAATCGAACTAACAGGCATTAAAATAGCAGCAATAATCGGCTTGAAGAGCCCCTGGAAAGCGATTTCGAGTACAACTATGTTGTAAACGAATGATATTGCGAAACTTAAAATAATAATTTTTATGCTGCTTTTCGCGACGCTCATAATGTCGGGCAGCTTGGGAAAATTCACGGATTCGAGGATTCCGTCGCAGGCGGGAGAAAAATTCGATACATCTTCCGAGATTGAAATACCCGCGTCGCTTTGTTTCAGAGCGCCCGCGTCGTTGAGCCCGTCGCCGATCATTATGACGCTGGAGCCCTCGTTCTGCAGGGCGTTAATATATTTCAATTTGTTTTCGGGGCTTTGCCTGAAATACATCTGAAGCGGGTCCTTGAAATATTTCTGCAGGAACGGGCGTTCGCTTTCATTGTCGCCGGAAAGAAGATGGAGGTTGTAGTTTTTGCCGAGTTTCTCTATTGTTTCCTCGAGTCCTTCCCTGTAAGAATTGCTGATGCTGAAGTATCCGCGGTAGTCTCCGTTTACAGCGACGTAAACCCTTGAGGAATTGTCCTGCGAGAAATCATCAGTCCTGCTGTGCGAGCCCGTTACGAATTCTTCGGAGCCGAGTTTAACGGTGCCCGATTCAGTTTTGCCCGATATGCCTTTGCCCGTGAATTCCTTGAAATCAAGAATCTTAATTATATTGTAACCGGATAGGTGATCGTACAGTTTTCTGCTTAAAGGATGAGTCGACTGCCTTACTGCCGACCTTAGCATTGAAAGCTCTTTCTCGTTGAGCGCGAGTCCGGAAAATTTTATCTCGGATTTTCTGTTCTGCGTAAGCGTTCCGGTTTTGTCAAAAACGATCGAGTCTGCTTTCGAAAGGTATTCAACGACCGAAGTATTCTTAATGTAAAAATTGTTCCTTCCGAAAATTCTCATTATGTTTCCGAAGGTGAACGGAATAGCCAGCGCCAGCGCGCATGGGCAGGTTACAATAAGTATCGCCGTAAAGACGTTCAGTGCCTTGTCGGCGCTTTCCGGCATCCAGTACGCCGCGCCGATAAGCGCAAGTATTATAGTTGCGAGTGTGAAATACTTGCTGATGACGTTCGAAAAAGTCTGCAGCCTGCTTTCCTTTTCCTTCCTGAAGGTGTCGTTGTTCCAAAGTCCGGTGAGGTAGCTCTGTGAAACGTTCTTGATTACTTCCAGTTCAATAAGGCTTCCCGTTTGTCTTCCGCCCGCGAAAACAATCTCGCCGAGCACTTTCTGAACGGGAGACGATTCTCCGGTGACGAAGCTGTAATCTATGTTTCCGTCGCCGCGGAAAAGAATCGAATCGACAGGTATTATTTCGTTGTTGCGAATCAGTATCCTGTCTCCGATCTTGACTTTCGATAGAGGAATAGTGGTCTCGGTTCCGCCTTTGACGACAGTAACGGAAAGCGGAAAATATGATTTATAAGTCCTTTCGAAATTCATGGAATCGTATGTCTTGCTCTGGAAAACCTTTCCGATCAGAAGAAGAAAAACAAGGCCTGCCATCGAGTCCATGTATCCCGCCCCGGTCTGAAGTATAATTTCATAAAGGCTTCTTACGAACAGAACCAGTATTCCAAGGAAAAGCGGGAAGTCGATGTTGATGACCTTGTTCTTAAGGCCTTTCCACGCGGAAATATAGTATTCAGAACTTGAATAGAAAAACACGGGAAGCGAAAGAATAAGATTAAGCCAGCCGAAAAGCGTGTGAAATTCCGGGTCGGCGAGTTTTTCGAGTCCGAGGTATTCCGGAAAGCTCAAAAGCATAATGTTGCCGAAAGCAAAACCAGCAATTCCTATCTTGTAGTAAAGTTTCTTTATATGATCGCTTTTGATTTTTTTCTCCGTAGCGTCGAGATTTATCGACGGTTCATATCCAAGAGAATCGAGCAGTTCGGCAATTTTTTTAAGGGAGGTTTTTTCCTCGTGATATTTAATCGAAACTTTTTTTTGCGGGAAGTCGACCCTCGACTGGGTTACTCCTTCGTCAAGACGGTGCATGTTTTCCAGCAGCCAGATGCAGGAACTGCAGTGCATCTGCGGTATGAGAAATGTGACTGTTGAAGTTTTTCCGTCCGTGAATCCCAGGACCTGCTTCCTTACCTGTTCGTCTTCGAGGAATTCATACTTTGTCCTGCTTCTAACCGAAGGTGTTATGCCGGGTTTCTCGTCGAGGTCGTAGTACTTGCACAGGTCGTTTTCACTTAGTATTTCATAGACCATTTTGCACCCAGTGCAGCAGAAGAACTTGTCTTCTTTTCTGACGGTTTCATCCCTGCAAACGTCGCCGCAATGGTAACAGAGAATTTCGGACGGAGTATTTATGTTGTTTTCGGGCATTTAAAAAAGGCGGACATCCGCCCGCCTCGTAAAAATAAAAATATTATTTCAATTATTGTAAATACTTTTCAATCATCCTGTAGAATTCTTCCTTAACGAAAGGTTTGGACATATAGTCGTCCATTCCGGCGGAAATACATTTTTCCTTGTCGGCTTTGACGGCGTACGCCGTAATTCCTATTATCGGAATGTGCTTTCCGGTGCCTTTTTCGATTTCCCTTATAATCGAGGTGGCTTCGAGCCCGTCCATAATCGGCATCTGAATGTCCATAAGGATTATGTCGAACTTCTTGTTCTCGAGCACGTCGAATATTTTCAGGCCGTTTTCGACTATTGTCACGTCATAGTTCTTTCTGACGAGAAGCTCCTTGACGAGGCGCTGGTTGACGATATTGTCCTCGGCTATAAGAATGTTGACTTCTCTTTTTTCTCCCGGTTTCTCTTCGCTGAACTGCTTGACTATCGCCGGTTCAGGCGCGGCGGCTGTTTTAATTCCGGATATCTTGAAAGGAATATCGATAGTAATCGATGTTCCTTTGTTGTTTTCTGTGGCTATCATAAGTTCGCCGTCCATGAGAGCTATAAGATGCCGCACTATGGGTATTCCGAAACCCACGCCCGTGTATTCAAAATCCTTTGAAAGTTTTACGCGTCCCTGGCCGTCGGGAACGCCGAAAAGGGATTCGACCTTGTCGGGTGAGAATCCGATACCCGTATCCGTGACAATGAACCTTAGAACCGCCTTGCTGTCGGCACGGCTCTTTTCGAAAAGAGATATGCTGACGCTTCCGTTTTCCGTATATTTTACCGCGTTCTTCGTGAGGTTAATGAGTATCTGATTTATTCTAAGCGGGTCGCCGTATATGTTGTAGTCGATGTTCGGCGATATGTCGACCTTAAGCGCTAGTTTCTTTCTTCTTGCCTCGAAGTCGAGTATCTGCGATGTTTTCTGTATCAGCTCCTTAATGCTGAACTCGATATTTTCGAGTTTGAGTTTGCCGCTTTCGATTCTGGAGAAGTCGAGAATGTCGTTTATTATCGCCAGGAGTGTGCTCGACGAAAAGTTTATTATGTCGACGTATTCTTTCTGCTCTTTAGTCAGGTTCGTAAGCATCATCAGTTCGGTCATGCCGATGATACCGCTCATGGGCGTTCTTATTTCCTGGCTCATGTTGGAAAGGAACTGGGATTTCGCGGCGTTCATTATTTCGGCGTTGACCTTGTCCTGGTAAGCAGCGTCGTACATTTCCTTAAACTTGTGCGATTCTTCGGATTTTTCGTCGGCAGCCTTGTCTTCTCTCTTCAGGAACAGCCCGATAGCGAAATAAAAAATCACGGTGCTCAGAAAAAGAAACGAGGTTCCGAGCATCCAGTAGTTGATCAGCGTTTTATCGGAGTTGCTCATGAAAATCAGGAAGAGCAGACCCAATATAAAATAGAATACAGTGGCCTTTACGGAAAGCGAATTATTAGAAGTTCTCTCATTGTTCATGGCTAGTAATTGTGTTTAAAAATATGAAATAGTGCGATTTAAAACAATAATTAAATAATGGTTTTGCCCCGTATTGTTTTCATCCGTCCGGTTCTTTTTTTTGTAAAACCCCGTGATTGTTTCCGGCGCACGTTTATTATTGCTTAATTAAAAACCTGATTTTTTCGTCTTTGTTTGATACGAAAGGAACTTTTTATTTTGTATATATGTATATACATAGAAATAAACAAACATTATGACAGTCAGACTGGAAGACGAAATCAAGCAAAAGGCATTCAGGAATCCCTATCAGAAGCTGATAGTAAACATACTTTACACCGGCGGCTGGATGAATCTGATACAATCGGGTCATCTCAAATCATTCGGACTGAGCCTTCCCCAGTACAACGTACTGAGAATTCTGCGCGGTCAGTATCCTAATCCGTGCTCAATAAATTTAATCATCGACAGGATGCTTGACAAGGCGTCTAACGCTTCAAGGATAGTCGACAAGCTCGTTATAAAGAAACTTGCGGAAAGGAATACATGCGAGAAGGACAGAAGGGCTGTCGACGTCGTTATAACAAAAAAAGGCCTGGACCTGCTTGCGGACATAGACAAAAGGCAGGACAACTGGGAAGAGCAGTTCCACGGAATAACCGGCAAGCAGGCTGAAAAGCTTAACGAACTGCTGGATAAATTCAGGGGCAACGATTTTTATAATTTTTAAGGAAAATATAATGAAGTTAATGAACAAACTGACGGCGCTGCTGTTCGCGGCGCTTATTGTAGCGGGATGCGGAAAGACAGGAATTAAAACCGGCGACAAGCAGGAAGTTGCGGGTAAAACGGGAAAGACGCTTGTCATTTCTCTTGAGGAGAGCAAGGTTAACTGGACAGGCAAAAAAGTCACGGGACAGCATACAGGAACCATAGACATTTCGAAGGGCGAAGTATATGTCGATAACGGGAAACTCACAGGCGGATTCGTTGAAATGGACATGAACAGCATAAAGAACAGCGATCTTGCGGACCCGGAACTTAACGCGAAGCTTGTGAAGCATCTCAAGTCGGATGATTTCTTTGCCGCCGATAAGTTTCCGGTATCGAAATTTGAAATAACCAGGGTAAAAGAGCTGAACGACCCCGACAAGCCCAACGCGAACGCTTACGTAATGGGAAACCTCACGATAAAAAATATTACTAGAAGCATAATATTTCCGGCGGAGATTAAGATCGACAACAACGTTCTTAAATGCAAAGCGTCAGCCGATATAGACAGAACAGAATGGAGCATAAAATACGGTTCGGGAAAATTCATTGAGAATCTCGGCGATAAGATGATATACGACGTGTTCAATCTGGAATTCTCGGTTACGGCAAAATAATTTTTATAAAACCACAATGAAGCGGAAGACGTCTTGTTTTCCGCTTTTAAAATGTAAAGTAATGGCTTACGAATTTTCAAATGAAGTTTTTCAATCTTTCTTCACTTACGCGGATTACAGAAAACTTATAGACGAACTAACGGCAGTCGGGAAGACTACGGGCGAAAACCAGACAGAGGAAAGGGCGGCGCTGACAAAGCTTAATATTGTCAGGATGAACAGGATAGATAAAACCACGGTTCTCACAGACGGGCTGAAGAGCGCGTTAGATTCGCTCGGTTCAGAAATCAATCTCGCAGTTATTACGGAGGGCTGGTGCGGCGACGCGGCGAACTTTGTGCCTCTTGCGAATTTAATAGCTTCGTATTCAGAGAAAATAAAACTTCGTTTCATATTGCGGGACGAAAACCCGCGGATAATGGACGAATACCTGACGAACGGAACAAGGTCAATACCGCTGATGATAGTGCTCGACAAGGATTTTAACGAACTGGCAATATGGGGGCCGAGACCTGCAGCGCTTACTGAATTAGTTACAGCGGAGAAAGCGAAACCCGGTTTCACGATGGATGAGTTGAAGAAGAATATTCAGCTCTGGTACGCAGGTGATAAAACCGTTTCGACGCAGAAAGAAATTGCGGAAATTCTGAATAAAATAAATTCAAAACAACATGAAATACACACTTCATAAATCGGATACAAGGGGATACGCAGACCACGGCTGGCTTAAGGCGCGGCATACTTTCAGTTTCGCTTCATACTACGACCCGAAAAGAATAAGGTTCGGCCTTCTTCGCGTACTTAACGACGACATAATCGAGCCGGGCGGGGGTTTCGGCACTCATCCGCACGACAACATGGAAATAGTTACGATTCCGATATCAGGCGCCCTGGAGCATAAGGATTCGATGGGAAATATAGAAGTAATAAGACCCGGAGAAATTCAGAACATGTCGGCAGGCAGCGGGATTACGCATTCGGAATACAATCATTCGGATGAAGAGAGGGTGAATTTGCTGCAGATATGGGTGTTTCCGAAAGAGAGGGATATAACACCGCGCTACGACCAGAAAGTTTTTCCGCGCGAAGGAAGGAAAAACAAGGTGCAGACGGTCGTATCGCCCGACGAAGGCGGAGAGACTATGTGGATTAATCAGGACGCTGTATTTTCGCTGGCTGAAATTGAAAAAGGAAAAGAGGTTCCGTACAAAGTGAGATTTCCGGGCAACGGCGTTTACCTGTTTGTAATTGACGGCCGCGTAAAAGCCGGCGATGCCGAACTCGGCGCGCGGGACGGAGCTGGAATAGAAGACGAAGATACAATAACAATACGGGCGGAAGAAAATTCATTCGCCGTAATAATTGAAGTTCCGATGAGATAATACAAACCTCTTCGCGGATAAGACCGTATTAATCCTTTCTCCGCGGTAAGGAGTATTTGTTGTTAAAATTTCCCGTGTTGTTCCATCGGCAATCCGAACACCCTGGTAAGTGACCCTCCACACGTCCCCGATGATGCATGCATTACAAACGGAAAATCCACTGAAAAGAATTTTAACGACTCAGAAGTCAGGCGGGCAAAAAGCTATTTCTTTTTCTTTTTCGCTTTTTGCTTTTTGAGTTTTTCGGCTCTTTCCTTTGCCCGCTGTATCGTCTTCTCCCGGTATTCGGGATCATTGTAATACCTGTTGCGGGCATTCTCCAACGTCATCTGTTTGTACTCAGGGTCACTGTGATACTTTTCCCTGTAATACTTTTTCAGCTTCTCCCTGTATTCCTTATCTTTGCGGTATTTCTCTTTCACCTTCTTTCTGATCTCTTCTCTGTTCTCGTAATAATAGTTCTCGACCATAATTCAAATAATATATAAGAAATTATTTTAAGTTGTGAGGTATAATGCAATAAAAAAATTAAAAAATATTTAAACCGGCAGCAGTCTTTATGTGTTTAATAATTAAACGCAAAAAGTTAGATTGATTTCCATCTGAAAAAGGACAAAAAACCGGGGAAAATTGGATAAGAAATACTGGGAAAATAAATACAAAGACGGCGAAACGCACTGGAACATAGGATATGTGTCGACGCCTTTAAAGGAATATGCGGACAGTCTGGAAGACAAGACAATAAAGGTGCTCATACCGGGGGCGGGAAACGCTTACGAGGCCGAATACCTGCATTCGCTCGGATTTAACAACGTGTATGTACTTGAAATTTCTTCTCCTGCGATTGAAAACTTTAAGAAAAGGGTTCCCGATTTTCCTGCGGAACATATTATCGAGGGTGATTTTTTCACCCACACCGGAAAGTACGACCTGATATTAGAGCAGACATTTTTCTGCGCAATTGAAAGAAAGAGAAGGAAAGAGTACGCCGTGAAGATGCGCGACCTGCTGAATGAAGGCGGCAAACTGGCAGGACTGCTTTTCGGTCACGAGTTCGGAAAAGACGAACCGCCGTTCGGAGGCACTAAAGAGGAGTACGAATCCATATTTTCGGAATATTTCATCATCGATGAGATGGAAGTAGCCCGCAATTCAATAAAACCGAGAGAAGGGCGGGAGCTCTTCTTCGAGTTAACCAGGCGTTGAGTTATAAACCCTCAATTATTAAACTACAATTTTCAATATAGCTGTTTTCGTACACGCGAAAAATTCACGACAGCCTATTTGATGTAAAGCATTTTTCTTGTCTGCCTGAAAACATTTTCTTTTTCACCGACAGCCGTGAGAGTATAGAAGTACACTCCCGATGCAAGCCCGGTTCCGTTGAAAGTTACGCGGTAATCTCCGGGTTGGAGCATTTGATCAACAATGGTTCTTACGGCGCGCCCAGTTATATCGTAAACTGTAATTCTGACGTCCGATGCTTTGGATATTCTGTATCTTATTACAGAAACCGCATTGAACGGATTCGGGTAATTTTGTTCAAGCAAAAATTGGGACGGTATTTCAGAAGCCGGATTTTCCGCGAAGATAGCGCCGCCCGTGGTTGTTTTCAGTATTGTCCCGCCTGTGCCAACGACATACCCTGTCATGCTGTTCGGGAAAAATACGGCATTTAACTGGCCCTGTGCAATTATTCCCTGGGGAAACCAGCTGACGCCCCCGTCAGTAGTTTTATTAATGTAACCGTTGTAATTCGTCGCAAAACCCGTCAGCGCGTTCGTGAAGAAAAGGGAATTAACATAAGTCGTATAAACCGAGCTCCAGTTCGCGCCTCCGTTCGTAGTACGCGAGATTATATTGGAACCGCCCACCCATCCTGTTTGAGAATTCAGGAAGTAAGCAGAGTACAGTACCACCGGCTCATTCATAGTCAGGGTCCAGTTTGTTCCTCCGTTTGTGGTCCTGTATATAATGCCCAGCCCTCCTACGGCCCAGCCGTTCTGTGTGTCCGAAAAGTACACGGAATACAGAGGCGGAGTTGTTTCGGATAAGTACAGCTGCCAGTTATCTCCTCCGTCGGTCGTTCGGAACATTCTTGTGTAAGCGTATGATTCACCGCCCACGGCCCAACCTGTCTGCGCGTTGGTGAAGAACACCGAACTTAGAACGCAATTATAGCCGTAGTTTCCGGTCATCCAGTTGGTTCCTCCGTTAGTTGTTTTTCCAAGAAGACCTATCGTTCCGGAACACCACCCCGTCTGTTCATTTATAAAGAAAAGAGAGATAACAGAGGAGCTTGGATCCGCAACCTGTGTGACGAAATTATCACCTCCGTTAGTTGTTTTAAGTATTGTTCCGGCCGATCCGCAGAGCCATCCCGTCTGCGGATTTATAAAATAAAGTCCGTTGAGATTGCTTGATGTGATTTTATTGCTCTGAAAGATCCAGTTATCTCCGCCGTTCGTTGTGAACATAATATCGCCGCTGCCTACAACCCATCCTGTTTCCGAATTAAGAAAACATGCCGATCTTTTTTCCGTGCCTATATATTTCTGATACCACGTAAGACCGCCGTCGTAAGTACGCATAATCAGGTTGCTGCCCGCAATACAGCCGTTGAGCGAATCCGTGAAACGGATGCAGAAGAGCCAGGATGTGTTGTTGTACTGGCTCAGAGTCCAGTTGTCGCCTCCGTTTGTCGTTCTTAAAACTTTGCCGCCGAATCCGCAGGCGAAACCAAGATTCTGGTTTACAAAGAAGACCGAATAAAGAGAATTCGCTCCTGAATTCATTTCCCAGCTGGCGCCGCCGTTGGTGGATTTGTAGAGCCTGCCGTTGTCGCATGCGAGCCATCCCGTCTGAGCGTTAAGGAATTGTATGTCATAGCAAACGTATCCGATTCTGACGGTATCCCAGGTATTTCCTCCGTTCGTGGTTCTTGCAATCAGGCTTCCCGAAATCCATCCGGTCTGGTCGTTGAGAAAATAAACCGACATAAGATTACCCATGCCGAAATCCCTTTTTACCGACCAGTTATTTCCTCCGTTGTTAGTGCCGTATAATATTCCGCCTTCGCCTACAGCCCAGCCCGTGAGGGAATTGTTGAAATAAACCCCTCTGAATTTATAATACACGCCGAGTCTCTGCGTTACCCAGTTCAGTCCCTGGTTTGTTGTTTTCAGTATTTCGCCTTTATCTCCTACGGCCCATCCTGTTGAATTATTTATGAAATGAACTCCGTACAGGTTGTTGCCCGTCGGGGTCGGATTCTTCCATACCCATTGCGCCCGGGAAACATGGGTAAAAAGAAAAACCGTCAATATTGCCGCGATTGTAACGGAAAACTTTTTCATAGTCTGTAAAATAAAGTTTTAAGCAATATTATTTATTACTTTATCAGAATCATTTTTCTTGTCTGTGTAAAACTGCCCGCTGTTATTCTGTAAAAATACACGCCGCTTCCGAAAGAACTTCCGTCGAATTCGGTTTCGTAAGTTCCGGGTTTGAGTTTTTCGTTAACGAGTGTCGCCAGTTCGTTGCCTAACAATCCGTAGACAGTTATTTTCACGTTTTCATAATCCCTGACCTGGAATTGTATTCTCGAGCTTGCATTGAACGGGTTGGGATAGTTCTGTCCGAGGGAGAACGATTCCGGAACCGATTCGGAAATACTGGAAACACGGACCGCAAAGTTCGAGCGGTAGATATCTTTTGCTGTAAGGCAGACGTTTCGTAATTTTGTTACAGAGTTGACATTGCTCGTACCTCTCGCTACCATCTGTCCCAGTATTATTCTTACGGTATCGCCTGCGTTTACTTTGTAATTCTTTCCGCCCGTATTAATCAGGTATCTCCTGTCACTTGGTACGCTCATATACGTAGATGTGGAATCTCCTCCCGCGCAGCTTTTTATGACCGCCATGTTGACCGCGCCGTTATAGCCGAATTCCGTCCACCCTTCTCTGGTTTCGGGATTTCCGGGATATACTTTTCTGGTTCTTTGTTTAGTTGAAGGATGAAACCACATGGAGCCGTCCTTTTTCAAACCGGATAAAAACCTGTACGCTTCGATTTGAGTGCCCGGTTCGGCCTCGCACGATAAATTTCCCCCGCTCGATTTGGCGAAGTAAGTAAACGAGGTCATGCCGAGCTCCCTGTACCGCGGCTTTATTATTTTATTGTTCGAACCCGGAGGGTCGTAATATATAACGGTATCGTTAATGCTGCCGGTGTAATACGCTGGCGATAGTAAATAGCTTATTCCGGATGAAGGCGGATTAAGACCGTAGGAGGGAACGCTGCCCGTGCCGTCGAAATTATCAGCATTATATATATAGCCGAGATTAAGCGTGGTGTCGCAACCGATAAAATCATCCGACCCGTCTCCGAGATCCGGATCGGAAACTACGCTTATCATCGTGCTGTCCCAGTTCTTTGTGCTTTTATTTATAATGACATAGCTCAGGAACTGAATATCGTTTACAGGATCGGGAGACAAACTGTCCCCTTTGCTGTAAGCCCATGCTGTAAGCCTCATTTCGGAAAACACGGGAGCCGTGCCTCCGGAAAATCCTTCACTCTGGTTATGCGTTTCGGGAAAACCGTCAGTCATGCATATAAATATTGTCTGCACAGCATTCTTTATCCCGGGTCTGTCAATTCCCTGATCGTACACTCCGTTGTTGTTCCTGTCCACATACGGCGCGCCGTAAGGGATCATCAGTCCCCAGTTCAGGTAATCATACGAAGAGGAATCAGTGCTCGTGACTTTATAGAATTTAAAATCCGTGTTTGTAACCGGAGACGGAACGCCGCCTGATATATTAATATAACCCGGTTCATATTCGCCCATATATGAGCACACTGCCAGTTTCAGCTGCCCTTCGACATACGTCCCGATTGAAATGCCTGCGGTAAACGAAGCGTACCTGTTCGAACCTTTAGGCCACATAAGCCCCGGAGTATTGTTTGTCCGTATATCCTGGTTGAACGTTCCGGAGTTCTGTATCCACGTATCCACGCGGTTAGCGTCGAGCCGCGCCTGATTTCGTATGAACAATGAGGACTTTGTATAACCGTCAGATGTGAAGAATTTTATGTCAGGTTTGGGATATGTAAGACATAAAGGGAAGAAACAAAAAACAATAACCGCTGCACGAAATAATCCGGTTTTCATTTGGACCTGATTTTTGTTTTGCCGTTTTAAAATAACGGCCGAAAAAGATAGATTAACAACACCTCTCGAATCACTGCCGGAAGAATAATTAACAGGCTAAATCTGTATGCAGTCTGAATATTTATCCTTCGGATTAACTAAAGAACAAAAAAAAGTTTTATTACCGTATCGCAACATAAGAGTCGGATTGACCCTGAAATAACCCTGTTACAGTAAATAATGCATAAATGAGGCTGCTTCATTAACATTATAAACAAAAACAATAAAAACAATAGAAATATGATTGATTAATACTTCTGTCAAAACCGAATGCCGCAGTTTCCGCCTTCAGGAAAAAGCTGTAGAAATAATTTTTTTATTCCCTGCGATTTATTCGAATTTTTATTATTAAGTTTTTGTTAAAACAAACATAACAACCATTCCTTGTCTTTTTGGTTAAAGTTATTTCATAAATACGGAAGTTTGTTTTTAAGGTCTGTAATTTATATACTACCCGTTTTATTTAGAGGTATTATTTTATATTAAATCAGTTTTATATTTCGTCTTTTTTGTATAAATTTTTTTATGGACAAACATCTACTCGATTACAATCTTAAGGTGCGTTTACCGATTATCCTCTTTGTGGTAATCGCGGTATTCGCCGTTACTTACTACTCTACATATGCCGAAAGAAACGGCATCGGCTACTCTCCCGAGCAGCCTGTAAAATTCTCGCATAAACTTCACGCGGGCACAATGCAGATAGACTGCAAGTACTGCCACACGGGCGTCGATAAGTCGCGCAACGCCAGCATTCCTTCGGTCGATATATGCATGAACTGCCACACTCTCGCGAGGAAGGACAGACCCGAGATACAGAAACTGACGGACTACTACGAAAAGAACAGGCCTCTTGAATGGAAGCGCATTCACAAGGTGCCTGATTTCGTATACTTCAACCACAGCTCGCACGTCAACAAGGGTATCGACTGCGCCAACTGCCACGGCGACGTGAAGCAGATGGAGGTTGTGGGGCAGGTCAACTCGTTTACGATGGGCGCCTGCCTGCAGTGTCACAGGAAGCCCGAGACGAAGATATCGAACTTCGAGGAAATAAAGGGCAATCTGAAGAAAGGTCCGGAATACTGCGCGGCCTGTCACCGTTAAAATGCATTCAAAAAGTTTAACATTACAATAATGAAAGTGCTCGAAAAACTTAACGAAGTAAAAATCGAAAGAAAGAAGTTCATGCTGACCGCCGGTCTGATAGGCCTCGGCGCGTTTCTTCTCGCGAAGTTTCCCGTGAGGTTCGTTTCGAACCGCGCGGAAAAACTTTTTTCTTCCGGAAGCAAACTGAAAGTAAGGGGCAATCCCGAATCCGTTAAAAGAAATAATGTATAGAGATGAAAGGAGACTACATGGAAGATAAGGATAACAAAAAGGACGTGAACTACTGGAGAGGATTCAGGGAGCTTAACAATGACCCGGAATTTCTGGAGGCGAAGAAAAACGAATTCGCCGAAGAACTTCCTATCGATTCATCCGAGCCGGAAATGTCCGGTCTTAGCAGGAGAAAATTCCTGACGCTTCTCGCATCGTCGGCAGCGCTTGCCGCTACGGCGTGTTCGGACTACCGCGACAAGGGCGCTATCGTTCCGTACAACAAGAAGCCTGAAGAGGTCACGATAGGCAACCCCGCTTTCTACGCGTCCACCTGCACATCGTGCGCCAATGCCTGCGGCATTCTCGTTAAAACCCGCGAAGGCAGACCCATAAAGGTTGACGGCAATCCAGACCATCCCGTTAACAGGGGAAAAATATGCGCTACGGGTCAGGCGAGTATACTGAACCTGTACGAACCGTCGAGGATAAAAGAGCCGATGCTTAAATCGGGTGCAGGATTCGTTGCATCGAACTGGGCTGACGCGGACGCTAAGATTATAGATGAAATTAAGAAAACAGCGGCGGCGGGAAAAGAGATAGCGGTTATAACCCATACGGTGATTTCCCCCACGCTGAAAAAACTTTTTGATGACTTCGCGGCTAAATACACTACCGCGAAATTCTATTCTTATGAACTCGTAAACGATGCGAATAAAGTCAACGCGTTTAAGAAATCCTTCGGTAAAGAAGGGCTTTCCGTTATCGACTGGAAGGAAGCGAAGATAGTAGTTTCGCTTGAAGCGGATTTTCTCGGAAGGGAAGGAAACGTTGTCGAGAACATGAGACTGTTCGCGGAGAGCAGAGACGTGATGAAGAAAGACGGAGAGTTCAGCAGGCTTTACGCTGTTGAAGGAAACTTCTCCGCGACCGGAGCTAACGCCGATTACAGGATTAAACTCAGAACCGACGCGATTGAAGAATTCGTTTACGCGCTGATTGCAGCGGCGGGAGAAAACAAGTCGGACATAAACAGTCTCATAAATAAATACAACTTAAAGAAAGAAGCGATGCTCAGCCTCGTAGAGGACCTGCTTTCGAACAAAGGAAAGTCGATGGTTCTCGCAGGAAGCGCGCTCCCCGAATCAACACACATAGCGGTTAACAAGCTTAACGACATTCTCGGAAACACGAAATTGTTTTCGAAGGAATCGTTCATTGCGCCCGTTATGCCTTTGACTCCGAAACAGGATGTTGAAGCGCTTATCGGAAGGATGAACGCCGGAAGCGTAGGAATAGTGATTCATTTCGATACGAATCCCGTGTATCATTTCTCCCCCGATTATAAGTACGCAGAAGCTCTGAAGAAAGCCGGAACGGTTATCACGATGTCGGAGCTGATGAACGAATCTTCGGAGTTAAGCGGTTACGCTCTGGGCATCAGCCACAACTTTGAAGGCTGGGGCGATTTCAAACCGAGGACGGGCGTGTACAGTCTTCAGCAGCCGATGATAGCGCCTCTTTACAAGACACGACAGAAAGAAGCTGTTCTTTTAAACTGGATGTCAGACAATCCCGGCAAGTTCACCGAGAACGATTACATGAATTACATCAGGACAAACTGGGAAAAGAGCGTTTACGGCGCAGCCGGGGCAAAATCAGATTTTAAGAATTTCTGGTATAATTCTTTGCACGACGGAGTAGTCGCGTTCAGCGAAAAAACGGACGGAATATTTTCATTTAAAAGCGAAGCGTTCGTTCCCGCGCCCGCGTTCAGGGCATCTTCGGACGCGGTTGTGCTTCTTAACGGAAGCGCGTTTCTGGGCGACGGACGTTTTGCGAACAACGGCTGGCTTCAGGAACTGCCAAATCCCGTTTCGAAAGTCGTATGGGACAACTACGCTGCGGTATCGCCTGTGTTCGCCGAAAAACTCGGCGTGAAGACAAACGACCTTGTTGATATAACGACGGGCGGCAAGACTCTTAAAGCCGCAGTATTCGTACAGCCGGGAATGGCTGATGATGTTGTCGCGATAGACCTCGGTTACGGAAGAACGGGAGCAGGGGTTATCGGCAACGGAGTCGGTTTCAATTCAATAGAACTCATACAGAAAAATTCAAAACTTTCCGACCGTCTTTATGCAGACGGCAAGATTACAAAGTCCGGCGGAACGTACGAAATAGTAAGCACGCAGGAACAGTATGCGATCGACCATGAAAGATACAACGACATTCACCTCAAGAGAGAAATAATACGCGAAGGAGTTTATGAAGAGTACAAAGAGAAACCCAATTTCCTGAAAGAGGAAAAAGGCGAATTAAAACTATTCAACATAGTTCCTTCATACGAATTCACGACCACAAAATGGGCGATGTCGATAGACCTCAACAAGTGTGTCGGCTGCAACTACTGCGTCGCGGCCTGCAACGTTGAGAATAACATTCCGGTTGTCGGCAAGGAACAGGTCGGCAAGCACCGTCACATGATGTGGCTTAGGATTGACCGTTATTACGGCGGCAAGTCGGACGACCCGAAAGTCAGTTTCCAGCCGATGCTCTGTCAGCACTGCGACAACGCGCCCTGCGAGAATGTCTGCCCGGTCGCGGCTACGAACCACAGCCCGGACGGACTGAACCAGATGGCATACAACAGATGCGTCGGAACAAGATACTGCTCTAACAACTGTCCTTACAAGGTAAGAAGGTTCAATTACTTCAACTTCAGGAACAATCTTGCAGACGGATATTACGAACAGACTTCTTTAAGCCTGCTTCACAACCCCGAAGTCACGGTGCGTTCGCGCGGAGTGATGGAAAAGTGCACGTTCTGCGTTCAGAGAATAATGGACGAAAGGCAGCACGCTACGCAGGAAGGACGCCTGCTTGACGGAGACAACGTTAAGACAGCGTGTCAGGACGCATGTCCGACAAGCGCTATAGTTTTCGGAGACCTTACAAAGAAGGACTCGGAAATTGCAAAACACAGAAATCACGAACTCGGTTATCACGTTCTCGAAGAGATCAACGTGAGGCCGAATGTCACATACATAGCAAAACTAAGAAATATTAAACCGGAGAAGAAATCGTAGTGAGAACATTTGATTACACACAGGAGATGCCGGTCGTTGACGGGAAGCCGTCGGCGAAATCGATTGACGAAGTAGTATCGAAACCGCTCGGAACGAAACCCGGAAAAGTTTGGAAAGCGCTCATAACGCTGACGACACTTATGCTTCTTGTCGGCGGCGGCGCGCTAGTCTGGACTTTCTACAAGGGTATCGGCGTATGGGGTAACAACCAGCCGGTCGGATGGGGATTCGACATCGTCAACTTCGTGTTCTGGGTCGGTATCGGTCACGCGGGAACGCTGATTTCCGCAATCCTTTTCCTATTGAGGCAAAGATGGAGAACGGGCATAGCGAGGTTCGCGGAAGCGATGACAATTTTCGCCGTCATGTGCGCGGGTATATTCCCGGCGATTCATACAGGACGCGCCTGGCTTGACGGTTACCTGTTCCCGTATCCCAACGCCAACAACATCTGGGTTAATTTCACTTCGCCGCTGTTGTGGGACGTGTTCGCGGTCTCGACGTATTTCACCGTATCGCTGGTTTTCTGGTACATCGGTTTAATACCCGACTTCGCGACGCTTCGCGACCACTCGGACAACAAATTAAAGAAAACGATTTATTCAATATTCAGTCTCGGCTGGAGACATTCAACCAGGCACTGGCAGCATTACGAAAAAGCGTACATGATTCTCGCAGGTTTCGCGACGCCTCTCGTGCTTTCGGTTCACACTATCGTCAGTTTCGACTTCGCGGTTTCGGTCATACCGGGATGGCACACGACTATCTTCCCGCCGTACTTCGTAGCGGGAGCGGTTTTCTCGGGATTCGCGATGGTGCAGAACGTGTTGATTTTCGTGAGACAGGCTTTTGACCTGAAACACATCATCACCATCAATCATCTCGAAAAGATGAATCAGATTATAATAGTCGTGGGCACGATGGTCGGATACGCTTACGCGATGGAATTCTTCACGGCCTGGTACAGCGGCAACCAGTTTGAAACGTTCACGTTCATCAACAGGGCTCTCGGGCCGTACGCCTGGGCTTACTGGACGATGGTGACATGCAACGTCATACTGCCGCAGCTGTTCTGGGTAAAGAAAATCAGAACTACGATATTCTCGATGTTTATAATCGGAATCATCGTAAACATCGGAATGTGGTTTGAAAGATTTGTGATTATAGTAACTTCGTTATCGCGCGATTTCCTGCCTTCGAGCTGGGGGATGTACACGCCGACGATATACGACCTTGGAATTTTAATGTTCTCTTTCGGCCTGTTCTTTACAAACGTATTATTGTTCGTGAAGACACTGCCGTCGGTATCGATAGCCGAAGTTAAGGCGGTTGTCGACGGCGCACAGCCTTCGCATAAGGGAGGGGCACACTGATGAACGCAAAGAAAATTTATTCGGTAGGCGGGCTTTTCGATACGCCCGACAGCATAACGCATGCGGCTGAAGCTGCGGTGAAAGAAGGTTATACGAAGTTCGACGTCAACACTCCATATCCGGTTCACGGAATGGAGAAAGCGATGAAACTGAAACCGTCAATGCTCGGTTTCGTGACTTTGTTCATCGGGCTTTCCGGAGCGGCATTTGCGTTTCTCTTCATGTACTGGGTTTCGGTAATGGATTATCCTCTTATTATCGGAGGTAAGCCGTTCTTTTCCTGGCCTGCGTTCGTGCCCGTGACATTTGAGGTCACTGTTCTTTCTGCGGCAGTCGGAACGGTAGCGGTTATGATAGCGCTGTTCTTCAAGTTTCCGAACAACTCGCATCCGCTTCACGACACGAATTACATGAAGCACGTTTCTTCCGACAAGTTCGGACTTAACGTCGTCGCGATCGATCCGCTTTTCGACGAGAACAAAATAAAAGATTTCCTTTCACGCGAAGGCGCGAAGGATATTGAAGTTTTCTACGAACCCGAAAAGAAACCGATTAACGTATTCGACAAGAGGTTCCTCGGACTGCTTGTTATTGTCGCGATAGTAACCGCGGGAGTTACTTATTTCACCCTTAACAAACTTCTGTACATGCCGCCGTTCACGTGGATGGGCGTTCAGGACAAGTTAGGTTCGCAGTCGCAGAACGTTATGTTCAGCGACGGATTCGGAATGAGAAACCCCGTGGAAGGCACCGTAGCGAGAGGATTCACGCCTTACGAATTCAAGGGACAGCCGGATTCGGTGGTCAAGAACCTGTCGAACCCGCTTCCTTTCACGAAAGAAAACATTGACAAAGGAAAATTAAAATATGACACATA
>CAIKZJ010000394.1 GCA_903831845.1 uncultured Ignavibacteriota bacterium | reverse complement strand
CGCGGTGCTGCTTAACATAGTATTTCATTACAAGAAACTGTCGTACAAAATAGACCGTTCCGACATACCGATGTTTCTTTGGCTCGGCGCGCTGGTGATACCCATTAACCAGTTCTTCTTCCTGAACGGGATAAAGCTTTCGTTCGCGTCGCATTCAGGCGTTACTTACGCATGCACTCCCCTTTTCGCGTACCTGATTTCAATCGGCCTCGACCACGAGAAATTCAACGTAAGGAGGCTCATACCTATACTGATGACAATCATCGGAATATTTTTCGTCTTTTACGACAGCTTAATGAAAACAAAAGCTGCGGACTCGAACGTGATACTCGGCGACACTCTGCTTGTATTCGCCGTGCTTTCGTGGGCGGCATACATTTCGATGAACAGGAACGTGATAAAAAAGTACGGCGCAGTCAAAACCTCCACGATTGCGTTCACGATAGGAATAATAATGTACATCCCGATTTTTCTGTTTGACATGCACAATCTTACATTCAGCCACATGACGCTGCCGGGAATACTC
This sequence comes from uncultured Ignavibacteriota bacterium, assembly GCA_903831845.1. GTDB lineage: Bacteria > Bacteroidota > Ignavibacteria > Tepidaquicellales > Tepidaquicellaceae > CAIKZJ01. The sequence goes on along the minus strand of CAIKZJ010000394.1, from coordinate 16,193 downwards.
GGTTTCATACATCTTTCGCTTCTCGTATCGTTTGCGGGGTATTTCGTGTTCACTTATTCAGTAAGGTACATCAGCATAACCGAACTGACGACTTCGACGAACGTTGCCCCGATAGTAACAATTGTGTTTTCATGGATTTTATTAAACGAAGAAATAACGTATTTTTTCGTCATCGGCGCGGTCGTGACGATCGCGGGTGTATTTTTGTCTCAATGCAACGGCAAAGAACGTACAGGAGGAATAATTAATTAATGGAAGCATCCGTCGAAGCAATAAATAAAAAGAAAATCAGCGTAGCGAACATTTCGATGTTCGCGGCAATATTCATTGTATTGATAAAGTTCTTCGCTTCATGGGTGAGCGGAAGCATTGGCGTGCTCTCGGAACTGTTTCACTCCGCCACCGACCTTATCGCAACAATCGCGACAATCGCTTCAATAAGGTTTTCCACGAAGCCGCCGGACGACAACCATCATTACGGACACGACAAGATTGAAAGTTTCTCCGCGCTGTTTCAGGTGGCAATACTCGTTTTCATGTGCGCTTACCTTATCTACGAATCGATTGACAGGATAATAAATCCCGTCGAAATACACCTGAACATATTCGTTTTCTCCGCCATACTTATCTGCATATTCATAGACTATCACCGGTCGAGAGCGTTGATGAAAGTGGCGAAGGAAACCAACTCGCAGGCGCTCGAAGCCGACTCGCTTCACTTCTCGTCGGACATATACAGTTCAATCGTAGTGCTAATAGGCATGGTGTTCACGCACTTTAAAATTTCGAAAATCGCCGACCCTGTAAGCGCCATAATAGTTTCTATAATCATCATTTACACTACGCTAAGCCTCTCGAAGAAGGCGATCGGCTCGCTTCTGGACAGGGTTCCGGAAGGAATTGAGGAGGACATAAGAAAAAGAATCAGGGCGATAAAGGGAATCGAAGGCATCAAGACTCTACGCATACGCGGCAGCAGCACGAAGGTTTTCGTCGACATGGTCGTCTCAATCGGCAGGACGAAGTCCTTTTCGATGATGCACGAGCTTGTCGACGCAGCGGAGAAATCGATAAAGGAAATCGCGGACAACATCGACGTAGTCATACACTCCGAGCCGGTAGAAACCGACAGCGAGACGCTGAACGAGAAAATAAGAATGGTGGTTAACGACCGCGGGTTCAAATGCCACGACATTTTCTCTCACAGGATTAACAACGAGATTTTTTCCGAACTGCACGTGGAGATTGAGAACACGAACGACCTCATAAAGGCGCACGACGTGATCTCGGAGCTGGAAGACAGGATACTCGAAAAGATTCCGATAATAAGCAAAGTGAAAATTCACCTCGACGAGCCGAGCGAGATTCTTTTCGACACGATTGACATCACTGAAATGTCGAACGACCTAATAGCCAACATACACAAGATTATGGAGACGGAGAAGAAAATTGAGGATTACGGCGACATAAAGGTCGTTAACTCCGCGGGCAAGATAAGGGTGTCTCTGAACTGCAGTTTCAAGCACGAATATTCTTTCGACGAAGTGCACGACATAGTGACCATCCTCGAAAGCAGGCTATATCTTCATTTGAAAGAGTTATATCCGAATTTAAGCAACGTGATTATTCACGCCGAACCAACTAACAAAGCAGAATGAACAGATTAATCAAAGCGGGCATTATAGGATGCGGTCACCTCGGGAAACTGCATCTTAAGAACATCAAGGAAATCGAAAAGCGCAACCAGCTTATAACACTGGAAGGCATATATGACACCGATACGGAGATGGTAAAGGCGCTGTCGGAAGAAACAGGCGTGAAATGTTTCGGAAGCATCGAAGAGATACTCGGCGAGGTAAATACGGTTTTTATAGTAACGCCGACGACGACTCATGCCGAAATCGCGAAGATGACGATATCTAAAGGCATTCACACGTTCATAGAAAAACCCGTAACGGAAACTGTAAAGGAAGCTGAAGAGCTTGAAAATGCAAAGAAACCCGGTACGATAGTGCAGGTGGGGCATATAGAAAGATTCAATCCCGCGATATTATCTGTCGAGAAATACACACTCGCCCCCCTCTTCATCGAAACGCACAGGCTTGCGCAGTTCAACCCGCGCGGCACCGATGTTTCCGTAGTGAAGGACCTGATGATTCATGACATTGATATAATTCTTAACCTGGTAAAGTCTGACGTCAAATCGATAGAGGCAAACGGCGTGGGTGTTCTGACGGACACTATCGACATCGCGAACTCGCGCATCAATTTCGAGAACGGCTGCGTGGCGAACATCACGGCATCGAGAGTATCGCTGAAGAAAATGCGTAAGATGAGAATTTTCCAGAGGAACGCTTACGTATCTATAGATTTTCTGAACAATACTTCGGAAGTTTTCAGGCTGACGGAAAATTCCGACACGAACCTTTTTTCTCTGCCCGTTAACCTTAACGGAAAAGATTACAAGATAGCGTACGAAAAGCCTGTTGTCGACATTACGAACGCGATGAAATACGAAGAAGAGCTTTTCTTCAACAGCATACTTCACAACCAGGAACCGGAAGTAACGCTTCGCGACGGGAAAATAGCGCTTGAAATAGCGGCGCAGATTATCGAAAAGATTGAATCAAACATGAACCTGATAAAGTAATTGAAAAGCAATAAAGCAAATATTGACTTCAGCAATAAAATAATTAAGAGTCTTTCTGAATATACGGTTAAGACAAAGTCCGATGCTTATATCGTCGGCGGGTTTGTAAGGGACAGCATACTGAAACTCGATATGACAGGCCTTGACCTTGACGTCATGGTTCTCGGCGACGCTGTAGGATTCGCGGAAGGTTTCGCGAAGAAGCATAAGCAGAATCTTACTGCCGTTTATAAAAATTTCGGCACGGCGCTGCTTAACATCGGCGATAACAAGATAGAGTTCGCTTCCGCAAGAAAAGAAAGCTATAAGCGCGATTCAAGGAAACCCGCTGTGGAAGCAGGCTCGCTTGCCGAAGACCTGTCAAGGCGCGACTTCACTATTAACGCGCTTGCGGTCAGCCTTCGCGAGCCGGAGGATATTATTGATTTGTTCGGAGGCATAGAAGATTTAAAGAACGGAATAATCAGAACGCCTCTTGAACCCGAAAAAACTTTTTTCGACGACCCTTTAAGAATTATGCGGGCGATACGCTTCGCGTCGAAACTCGGGTTTGCAATCGAGGAAAATACTTTCAAGGCGATTTGCGACAACAGGGAAAGATTAAAAGAGGAAGTTGTTTCGCAGGAAAGGATTACCACCGAGTTCCTGAAGATACTCGAATCGCCCAAACCGTCCGTCGGACTGAACCTGATGTACCTCTCGGGAGTGCTCGATATAGTGTTTCCCGAAATGTCGAAGACTGCCGGAGTGGAACAGAGAAGCGATTACCATCACAAGGACGTTTTCTACCACACTCTTGAAGTCGTTGACAACATTTCGGAAGTCACAAACGACGTATGGCTGCGTTTCGCGGCTCTCACACACGACATTGCCAAGCCGAAGACGAAGAAATTCATGCAGGGCACAGGCTGGACGTTTCACGGCCACGAAGAGCTCGGCGCGAGGATGATGAAGAAGATATTCGAAAGGATGCGCCTGCCGTTCAATAAAATTGACTACATTGAAAAACTCATACGCCTTCACCTCCGTCCCGCCGCGCTTGCGAACCAGGATGCCACTGACTCGGCAATAAGAAGACTTGCGGCTGAAGCGGGCGAAGAGCTCGTTGACCTTCTCAAACTTTGCAGGGCCGACATCACTTCGAAAAATCTCGCTAAGGTGAAGAAATATATGGGGAATTTCGCGTATGTGGAAAAGAGAATTGTCGAGGTTCAGGAAAAAGACAACCTCCGCAACTTCCAGTCGCCTGTGCGCGGAGAAGAAATTATGAAAATCTGCGAACTGCAGCCGTCGAAGCCGGTTGGTATTCTGAAAACGAAAATCGAAGAAGCGATACTGGACGGCATCATACCGAATACGTACGATGCCGCGCTGGAGTATCTTTATAAAATAAAAGATGTCACGCTCAGAGAGTATTTCAAAAGCAGACGTTAAAGTATCTTCTTAAACAAAGCAAGTATCCCCTGCTTCCATGCAATCCTGTGTGTCACGCCTGTTCCCTGCTTAATAGTGTGCTTGTTATCAAGATACCACTGATATGACCTTATCAGAGCTTCCGCGTTCGAGAATTTCGGATTCCATCCGAGAGTCTTCTGCGCTTTTTCTATCGACACGAATGAATCCGTGTCGGCTGTACCGTAAATCCATTTATACAGCGGAGACAGGTTAAGTATTTCAAAGAATCTCAATACCGGTTTGATGAGCCATGCAGGGGTTCCCATAACTCGCGAACCTGTTTTGGCGTATTCGCACATCGCGCCCACGTCTTCCCTTACTGTCCTGAATTCCGCCGCGCCGACATTGAAAGTATCGTTGATTTTTTCGACGGGCAACGTTGCCGCGAGGTTTATCGCGTCGACAAGGTCGTCGACTTCGAACAGCTGGTAGCGGTTCTTTCCGTTTCCTATTATGGGAATCTTCACGCCCGACTCTACCCAGTCGTAAAGTATCTGGAACACGCCGAGTCTTGCGGTGCCGATGAAGCTCTTCGGCCTAAGTATGCAGACGTTAAGCCCTTTGTTCCTGTACTCTTCGCATACTTCTTCCGCCATAATCTTGCTTTTTCCGTATGGTCCTACGCCGACTCGCGCGTTTGTTTCATAGAGCGGATGCTCTTTCGGAACGCCGTATACCGAAGTTGAGGAAATGAATATCAGTCTCTCGACATTATTTTTCAGGCACGACTCGCACACGTTGCGCATGCCTTCAACGTTAGTTTCAAATATGTCTTTTTTCTTCCAGAGCGGAAGCGCAGCCGCGCAGTGCACGACAACCTTCGCGTCCTTTGTAATCTCGTCCATCATCGACGGTATTCTTACGTCTCCGAAGATGCAGTTTATTTCGGGGTTGTAATCATCCTTCGTGAATTCGGCGATATCGAAAAACACCGATTCCTTCGGACTTGTTATTTCATGTATCTTCGTTCCAATATGGTAGCCGAGAAATCCGGCACCGCCCGTTACTACTACTTTCATATGATTATAATATTTTTAATAATTTCCCAGAATCTTTATAACGCTTTCCCTCACGGAGTCGAAGCTCCCGCCCGTCATTCTGAAAATGACATCCGCGATCTCTTCGGGTTTCACCCAGTTCTTCACGTCCTCTTCGCTTCCCCATTCGCGGTTTGAAGGAGTATCGATTACCGACGGAATGACGGTGTTCGCCCTTATGTTATTCTTTCTGTATTCCTTCGAGATAGTATCCATCAGGACTACGAGAGCCGATTTCGATACGTTGTAAGCCAGACGCCCCTCGAGCGGGTCGAGTGAGGCGATAGAGCCGACTGATATTATTCTTCCGTATCCGTTCGGCGCCATTTTTTTCAGCACGGCTTTTGAGAAAAGGAAAGCCGAAGTGAAATTTATATCGAACATTCCCGTAAAATCCTTCAGCTCAAAATCGCCGACGTTCTTTGCGGCGGGAAATCCCCCGACGGTGTTGACGAGCACGTCAATCCTGCCTTTTTCGAGACCGCCGACCTTTTCGACAAATTCGTTCACGGAATTTTCGTCAAGCGCATTGCACTCGAATGCGAAAATCCTGCGGAGCTTGAATTCCGATTTCTCGTCGAGCGAACTGTCGAAAATCTCCATGAATTTCTTGAGGGAGTTCACCGGCACGTATACCTTGAATCCCTTGTCGGAAAACTTCTCGACTACTTTCCTGCCGAGATATCCCGTTCCTCCCGTTACGATTGCTATGTTGTTTTTTATACCGGACATATTTTTCCTAAAATTACGTTTTTATTTGCTCCCGTTACCGAAGTAACATTTGACGGGGCGCCGTTAAGCGTCTCATTGGCGAGCACGGCAAAAAGCACCGCTTCCTTGTTCGATGAATTGATTCCTTTGTAATCAAGTTCTTTAACAGCTGCTTCCCTGAATTCGGTTTTAAGGTAATCGAGTATGACATTATTCTTCGAGCCGCCTCCGCTTACAAGCAGTTCGAACTTCCCGCGGGGTCTGACGAACTTCTTTATGTTCTCGATTATCGTAAACGCAGTATAGAAAGTGAACGTCGCCACTGCTTCCTCTTTCCTGATTTTCGGGAATTTCTTCAGTACGCTTTCGACGAACTCTTTTCCGTACAGTTCCCTTCCCGTCGATTTCGGCGGCTTGCTGTCGTAATATCCGTCCTTCTTCAGAATCGCGTAAACCAGTTCTGCGCTGACTTTCCCGCGTTTAGCGATCCGGCAGTCCTTATCGTAACTCCTGCCGAAATATTTCGACGCAAGATAGTCTATCATCATGTTTCCCGGACCCGTATCGAACGCGATCACATCCTTCAGCGAACAGTTCTTTTTCAGATATGTAATGTTCGAGATGCCGCCTATGTTTAGGAGAATCCTGTCTGCCGAGCCGCTTCTGAAAAGAATATAATCGAGATACGGAACAAGAGGCGCGCCTCCGCCGCCCGCAGCTACGTCCGCAGTTCTGAAATCACCCACCGTGAGTATTCCCGTTTGGTTGGCGATTACAGACGGGTCGCCGACCTGCAGAGTTGACTTGACCGAATAACCGAATTTCTTTTCGCCTGCCGGAAGATGGTGTATAGTCTGTCCGTGCGAGCCGATGAAATCAATTTCGGAATTCCTGATTTTTCTGTCTTGCAGAAATTTATTTATCTTCGAAGCGTAGAGATTTCCGAGAAGAAAATTCAGGCGGCAGACATCGTCGACTGTTCCCTTTCCCGCCGCGCTCGTTTCCAGGACAAATTTCCTGACAGCCTGCGGGATTTTATATTCAGCGTAATCTATAACGTCAACCTTCAGCGAATTTCCGCTGCCCTTAATGCCGGCAAGCACTATATCCACGGCGTCCACCGACGTGCCCGAAAGCACACCGATTGCTTTTTTGAATTTCCCGACGCGTATATTCGTGATTTTTCTCATGTTTGTGTGTAAATATACCTTATTAAAAAAAGATTTTCTATGCAGTAGGATGTAACAAATTGCCGGATTCATAGTATAATAATTAGACAGGATAAATGAGCAGAAAACAGATATTAGAAATTATTTCATTTATTTTGAATTTATTTTTTGGGATTTTTCAGAAACTAAAATTAAAAGATGGACGAATTCACAATAACCGAGAAAAAAACAGATGATTTAGTCATTCTGTATTTGAACGGCTTTCTGGATGCCCATACTTCATCGGTACTTGAGAAGAAATTCGAGGAACTCCTGTCCAAGAAGTTATACAAGGTTATAATCAATTTTGCAGGCTTATCTTATATAAGCAGCGCGGGTCTGGGTGTGTTCATGGCATACATTGAAACGCTCAGGAGTAATTCGGGGGACATTAAGCTTTCTAACATGAGCGACAAGATTTACAATATCTTTGACATGCTGGGTTTTCCGATTCTTTTCAACATCGTCAGGGACGAAAGCGAAGCAGTTACCTTGTTTAACACAAATGCTTAATTATTTTGGGCGCGAAAGATAAAATATTAATAAAGAGTTCAACCGGCAACCTCCATCTCGTCAGGGATTTCGTCGAGCAGAAGGCCGCAGAACTCGGAATAGACCAGAAGATAATCAGCCAGATTATAATCTCCGTCGATGAGGCATGCACTAACGTAATAAAGCATACGCATAAGTACAACGACTCGAACGATATAGAGGTTGAGACTGTCTTCAGGAACAACGAATTCGCGGTAATATTAAGGTACACGGGTGAAGCGTTCGACCCGACAAAGAAAGAAACGCCCGACATGAAAGAATATTTCAAAAAGTTCAAAGTAGGAGGACTCGGTATCCCCATCATGAAGAAATCGATGGACAAGATCGAGTTCAAACATACCAAACCTAACAAGAACTCGCTTACACTCATAAAAGTCATCTGATTTACTTTTCTTTAAAATTCCCTTTTTGTTAAATTGCTCCATGGACGACACATTCAACAAACAGCTCGAACTCAACTCGCTTATTGAATTTTCGCAGTTAATCAACACAAAGCTCGAACTGGAGTTCATACTCGGCAATATACTTCTGAGCATTATGGGCAAGATGATGATCACGAAAGGCATACTGCTTATCAAAACGGATTCGAAGAACGCCGGAAGCGCCGATTTCACCATTAAAGCTGTCAAAGGTTTGAGCCTCGACAACCACGGAAGCAGGCTCACGATGAACCTGCCGACAGAACCGATTTTCGAGATAGAACAGCTTGAGAATAAATCGTTCTTCGAGGAGAACAGAATACGATTTTTCTTCAAGATTTATTTCATAGACAAACTTATAGGCGTCCTCTGCCTCGGGGAAAAGCTCACTAAAAAAGAATTAAGCAAGAACGAAATACTTTTCATAGAAACGATGCTCAACCTCTCGTCGCCGACTATTGAGAATTCGATAAGGTTCGATGAAATCAGAAAACTAAACATAAGCTTAAGCTCGCAGATACAGCATCTGCGTACACTTTTCGAGTTAAGCAAGGAATTCAACACCAACTTTCAGGACAGGAGCAATATACTCCGCCTGCTGAAGTATTCACTCCTCGGAAATTTCGGCATCAAGGATTACATAATATTCTCGAGATTCCGCGCGGATAAATTTTACGTCCTTGAGGCGGGAAAGGAATTCATCCTCGACGACGATTACATAGCCGAACTCGGGAAAATAACGGAGCCGGAAATCCTCAAAGGCCCGCAGGACAACCCGTTCAGGCAGTTCATGGCGGACAAGGGCTACAGGCTTCTGCTTCCCGTCACTACCGGGAGCACAGTCGATACGATCGTATGTCTTGCGGAAAAACTCAACAAATCGGAATACACAATAACCGACATACAGTTCCTTGAATCGCTCATAAACCTTTGCATTATTTCGCTCGACAACACTGTGCTTTTCAACGAGTACATGGACAAGCAGAAGATAGAGAGCGAGCTGAAGATCGCGCGGGACATACAGCTGGCGCTGCTTCCGGGCAAACTGCCCGAGATAAAAGGTTATTCGGTCAGCGGCTGCAACATTCCAGCCCTGCAGGTAGGCGGCGATTATTTTGACGTTATAAAACTCTGCGATACGAAATACTGTTTCGTGATTGCGGACGTTTCAGGAAAAGGCACGCCTGCTTCGCTTCTGATGGCGAACATACAGTCGGCCGTCCATTCATTCCTTAAATTCTATGACGACGATTTTTCAATTGAGGAATCGACGCAGAAGATTAACGAGCTTATTTATCAGAATACGAATTCCGAAAAGTTCATAACTTTCTTCTGGGGAATACTCGACGTCGGTAAAAATACTTTCGAATACGTCAACGCGGGGCACAATTACCCGTATCTGTTGTCGGACGGAAATATTACAGGACTTGACAAAGGCGGACTTATGCTCGGCGTGCTCGATGAAGGACCCCGTTACGTTTCGGGAACCGTCGGTTTTAAAAAAGGCGACGTGCTGATTCTCTACACGGACGGAGCGTCTGAAGCGCGCAACGGCAAAAAGGATGAATACAGCGAAGACAGGATTAAAGATATTGTAAAAAACAATTCGGGGTTGAAAGCTGAAGACATTCAGAAAAAACTTCTTGACGATATCGCGAAATTCACAGAAGGCGAAACACAGTATGACGATATTACGCTGATTGTGCTGAAGAGGGAATAAAAATTATTTAATTCAGGCATAAAAAAAACTCCGCTTAAGCGGAGTTTTTTATTTTAATAATTTCCTTATCTGCTAGTACTTTGACCCTTCGCTGACGAAAGGAAGAAAAGCGAGATGTCTTGCTCTCTTGACCGCAGTCGTGAGTTTCCTCTGCATCTTTGCAGTGGCGCCGGTTATTCTCGCGGGCAGGAGTTTTCCCTGCTCGTTGAGGAACCTTGTCAGCAATTTGACATCGCGGAAATCAATAAAACTGTCGATACCTCTTTCTTTAAAGGGGTCTCTTCTCTTCTGAGCAGAAGTCTTTTTAGCGGCGATCTGCTGAGTGAGTTTGTAATTGTTTTTCGCTTTAACTTTTTTCATTGCTAAATTTGTTTGTGTAAAAAGTAAATTTACGTAAAAATAAGGACTTATTCAACGCATTTTTAGGGCTATTTTGCGGGTTTTTATTCACTCTTTTATGTCCTCCCCCGCCCCGACATACGTCGGGGCATCCCCTCCCCCGAATTCTCGGGGTAAACGGCGGGGGACATTACATTCTAGATTCTGGATTCTGGATTCTGGATTCCGTTTCAAAAATCTCTTAATTACTAATTATTAATTACTAATTATTAATTGAAAAAGTGCCCTTCTTTTTAAATATCTATTCCACCCCATAAGTGTTATATTTATATACCCTCAAATAATTAATTATTGTTATAGGTATGTCAAAAAAATCACTAACACTGGTATTAACTTTATTATGTATTATGGCAATTAATTCCCGGATAGCTTTAACCCAGGTTAAAGACTACTCGACGACAGAGCGAAAAGATATCCCCGTTGAATATACGTGGAAGATCGAAGACCTGTACGCATCCAAGAGCGACTGGACAGCGGACAAGGAAAATGTCGTGAACCTTATTTCGCAGATCGACGGCAAGATTAAGACATGGACATCGTCGGCGAAAAACATGTTCGAGATGCTCGACATCATCAACACTATCAATCTGAAATCAGCGAGGCTTTCCGGCTACGTTTCCCATCAGGCAGCGGCCGATATGAGCAACACGGAATATCAGAAGATGGAAGGCGAACTTCAGTCGATATTCATCAACTTCTACGCTAAACTCGCGTTCATAAATCCCGATGTGCTTGCTCTCGGTAAGGAAAAATTCGAGCAGTACCTCAAGGAAGAGCCGAAGCTGAAAGATTACAGGTTCTTTGCGGAAGACATCCTAAGAAGCAAGGACCACGTTCTTCCAGAAGACAAGCAGAAAATCGTATCTCTGACGGGACTCTTCACCGGCGTGCCTTCTAAGACGGCGGGAATGCTGAACGACGTGGAACTGCCGCCTGTAACGGTAAGCATCAGAGGCGAAAACGTCGAGCTCAATTACGCGAATTACGTAAAGTACCGCGGCGATAAGGATCCCGAAGTGCGCAGCATGGTTATGAGGGAATTCTGGAAACACGGGAAGAAATTCGAGAACTCACTGGCTATTCTTCAGGACGGCGCCGTAAAGTCGCATCTTTTCAACGCGCAGGTTAAAGGATTCAGCAACTGCCTCGAAGCGAGACTCTTTGACGACAACATTCCTGTAGACGTTTACAACCAGTTAGTGACAAGCGTGAAGGAAAACCTGAATCCCCTTCACAGATACCTTAAACTGAAACAGAGGCTTCTTAAATTAGACACATACAGATACGAGGACATATACGCCTCGGCGATTCCGTCGGTCGACAAGACATTCACTCTCGACGACAGCAAGAAGTACATTACGGAATCACTGAAACCCCTCGGCAAGGAATACACTGACGCGTTGAATCTCGCTTTCAGCAACAGATGGATGGACATCTACCCGAACAAGGGCAAGGAAAGCGGCGCGTATTCGGGCGGTGTTTACGGAGTACATCCTTACATCAAACTTAACTACAACGGAAAGTACGACGCCGTATCCACGATGGCTCACGAACTCGGACACGCGATGCATTCATACATGTCCGATAAGTACCAGCCGTTCCCGACATCGGGTTACACGACGTTCATAGCTGAAATCGCCTCGACGTTCAACGAGAACATGCTGATGCAGTACCTTCTCAAGAACGAAAAGGACGACATGTTCAAACTGTTCGTGCTTGATTCGTACCTCGATCAGGTGCGCGGCACGCTCTACAGGCAGTCGCTGTTCTCCGATTTCGAACTCGCGATGCACAAGAGAGTCGAAGAAGGCAATTCGCTTACTTCCGACTGGCTCGACAGCAAGTATCTCGAACTTACGAGACTGTATTACGGACACGATCAGGGTGTATGCAAGGTCGACGATTACATTCAGGTTGAATGGAGCAAGATACCGCACTTCTACTATAATTTCTACGTGTTCCAGTACAGCACGGGTATAATCTCGTCGATGGCGCTCGCGGAAATGGTATCGAACGGAACAGAAAAGGAACGCGACGCGTACCTCACGCTTCTCAAATCGGGCGGCAGCGATTACGCGGTCGAACTTCTGAAGAAAGCGGGAGTCGACATGACGACAAAGGAGCCGTACCAGAAAGCGTTCAAGAGATTCGGCGATCTCGTTACCGAAATGGAAAAGATAATGGAAAGACTCAATATAAAGTAATCCCCAATTTATTATAAAATATTAAAACAGGAGTAATCTCATGGGTATGACAATAGTCGAGAAAATTCTTGCGAAAGCGGCAGGAAAGGCGTCGGTAAAGCCCGGCGACGTTCTCGAACCTGAAGTTAATGTTGCCATGTCACACGAAAACGCTGCATTGGTAATAAACCAGTTCAACGAAGTTTTCCAGGGCACGGGCATCGAGCCGAAAGTATGGGACCCTTCAAGGATAGCGATTATATTTGACCACAGGGTGCCGGCGGAAAGTTCGAAGACCGCGACAAACCAGAAAAAAATAAGAAATTTTGTAAAGGCAAACGGAATCTCGAAATTCCACGACATCCGTTCCGACGAAGGCGGCATCTGCCACCAGATTCTTGCGGAATACGGTTACATCAGGCCGGGATACGTTGTAGTCGGCACGGACAGCCACACCACTACGCACGGCGCGTTCGGCGCGTTCTCGTTCGGTATCGGCGCGACAGAAATGGCGAGCGTTTGGTCGCTCGGCACGATTCTTAACGTCGAAGTTCCCGAAACGATTAAAGTTGTCGTGAACGGCAAGTTCAAATCAAACGTTTATCCGAAAGACCTCATTCTTCATCTCATCGGAAAGATTTCCGCGCAGGGCGCGAACTTCAAGGTAATTGAATTCCACGGCGAGGCGATTAAAAACATGCCCATGTCGGGAAGACTCGTTCTCTGCAACATGTCGGTCGAAGCAGGCGCGACATCGGGCATAGTACCGGGCGACGAAGAAACATCGCGTTACCTTAAGGAAGCGGGCGTAAAGGATAAGATTGAAAACGTTCTTCCTGACGCAGACGCGAAGTACTGCCAGATAATAGAGATCGATGCGAACTCACTCGAACCGCAGATTGCGCTTCCGCATACAGTCGACAACGTGAAGCCGATCAGCCAGGTCGATAAAGTAAAGATCGACCAGATAGTTATCGGTTCATGCACAAACGGAAGGCTTGACGACCTTGAAATAGCGGCAGGCATTCTTAAGGGCAAGAAAGTGGCGGAAGACACGAGAATGCTCATCTTCCCCGCATCGTGGAGCATTTACAAGAAAGCGATGAAGCAGGGACTTCTCGAAATCTTCTCCGATTCAGGCGCGATTATCATGAACCCCGGCTGCGGATGCTGTCTGGGCGTGCATCAGGGCGCGTTAGGCGACGGCGAAGTGGCGCTTTCAACAACAAACAGGAATTTCAAAGGCAGAATGGGCAATCCCAAAGGCGAAGTTTATCTTTGTTCGCCGGCGACGGCGGCCGCAAGCGCGGTTACGGGATACATCACCAGCCCAGAGAAAGGAGTCAATTAAAATGTCTAAAGTAGTATATATATTCGGCGACGATATTTCCACGGACGCGATCTATCCCGGAAGATACATGGCGACGGTTCTGCCGACGGAAACTCCGCAGTTCTGTTTTGCGGATTACACCGAACTCAACAAGAAACTCGTATCGAAGGAATATCCGGCGGGAAGCGTTTTAATCGGCGGCAACAACTTCGGATGCGGTTCATCGCGCGAGCAGGCGGCATCGACGATACTCGGACACGGTCTGGTCGTAATCGCAAAGAACTACGCGAGAATTTTCCTTCAGAACGCAATTAACCTCGGACTCAACCTCATCACCTGTCCCGACATCGAAGCGGAAATGGGCGATGAAATAGAACTGAAGAGCGATAAGGTCATCAACAAGACCAAGGGAAAAGAATTCTCGACAATTCCCCTGCCGGCAGCCAGAATGGCGATAGTCGAAGCAGGCGGACTGGTGCCGTATACGAGGAAGAAAGTCATTGAAAAATACAAATAAGAATCTAGAATCTAGAATTTTGAATCTAGTTGAATTTACAATAATCTGTCATTCCCGCATGATCTTAGCGGGAATCCAGGTACAACACGTTCGAAGAACGTGTTGTATATAAGCTTCAAGGATATCAATAGTAGTAGAAAAGTATATAAGCCCGTACAATGTACGGGCTTTTTGTTTTGGGAAAGTTACACAGAGTGGCACCGGAGAGGCCCAGAGGCACATAGAGAAACGAAGAGGTAGAGAAATATTTCTGTGTATTCTTTCAAAATATTTAGTGATTTTTCATCAAACAAAGGGGCTATGAAAAAACTAATCTTCACGTTGCTGTTTCTGCTATCAGTGGCTGCAGCAAAAGCGCAGGATGAAATTCCCACTCACATTATCATCGGCTGGTGGACGATGGAGACAGCGGAAGACACCACTTCAGAGCACTGGGTACTTGCCGGTGATGAAACCTACACAGGTATGACGCTTTACACCAATAAAAGCGGCACGCTTATGTCGGAGACGATGCGGCTATTCTACGATAACGGCAAACTCAAATACTGCGCAACGATAATGGAGCAGGACCCTGCCAATCCGCAGGGAGAGATCTGCTTCACGCTCACTTCGTACAAGGACCTTGTTTTCGTGTTCGAGAACCCTGCGCACGATTTCCCTAAGAAAATTACTTACGATTTCAGCGATTACAACAAATGCAAGGCGCGTGTTGAAGACGGCACCAAGTCTTTCGATCTCGAGTACAAGAGGGTTTTCGACTTCTACTCCTCCCGCGAAATGAGAGGTAAGTTCATAAAAGAAGAATTCGTGAACAAGGGCGGCAGGAAACTCGACGGTGTTTTCGATTACTTCTTTGTTATACAGGGAATAAAGTACTTCGTAAAAATCAGGGCGGGCAGCGTTAAGAAAGATGAAATCGACAGGTATCTCGGGCAGACAGTTAAAGCCGATGTGACATTCCTGCAGGGACTGTGGGACGCGGACGACGATTCTTACCAGTCAAGATACGGGAAATACGTAACGGTGCAGAAGATCAGCCCATTTGAGCAATAGAAAGCGCGGATTATATTAAAAATCAAATATAAAATATCTAAAATACATAGCAAAAATTAAAAAGTGATTTTTGTTATAAAGCCATCAGACTTAATCTGTGTATGCTTGTTTTTCATCCTCGAGTACTTTTTTGCGGAAACCGTGGAAAAACTGACAATTTGTGAATCCCCCATTGCAATTTTTAATTTGTATTTGTGATTTCTGATATTTAACTTTTGACATAAGTAAACCAACCGCTATGAAAAGGGTAATTCTAATAATATTGTTTCTCGCGCCTTCATTCATCTTCGCGCAGTCTCCGTACACCAGCCTGCGATTCACTCTTGAAGAGCTGATGTATTCAGGCGACACCTGCAAGAGCGTCTTCAGCGTCACTATAAGCAAATACGTGCCCGCCTCAGGCGAAAGAAAGCCGAGCCTGGTAAAGCGCGATACGACGAAATACGACTGGAATAATTTCAAGTATATGAAAGACATCGATTTCGGCAAGGCGGTGTGCTATGAAACGACGAAGGAAACTTACGTGATGGACGTATCTGTTAGCAATCAGTATTACATATTCGACAACGCGATGGAGATAAACATAAAACGCCACAAATGCGGACAATGGGAGGAAATGAACATTGTTTTCCCCGTCACGCTTAGCTCTTTCGTAACATACATCAACCTCGGAACAGTTTATTTCCGTCCGGGCGAATACTGGATTCCGGAGGATATGAAGTATTCCATAAGTGGTAAGGAACTGAATATAACGCTGCCTGACAGGTATTGGGTGCAATAGAGCAGAAGTTAGAAGTTAGTAGTTAGTAGTTAGAAGATTTCTAGGAGTCGTTTTTCAGAATCAAGAATCAAGAAGAGCCAGAAGACAGAATCTAGAATTTAGACTCTAGAATCTAGAAGAGCATAGATACAGAATCTAGAAAATCATTTTGTCATTCCCGCGAAAGCGGGAATCCATG